>NZ_AP027059.1:2124431-2427922 GCF_030295325.1 Haliovirga abyssi
TACTTTTATTATATGATACCCAAATTGTGTTTTTACTACTTCAGGATAAACTTTTCCTTTTTCTCCCTTAAATGCAGCATCTGCAAATTCTTTAACCATTTGTTTTTGCGTGAACCATCCAAGTTCCCCACCATTAGGTCCACTTGGTCCTTCAGAATATTTCTTAGCTAACTCTGAAAATTTTGTTTTTCCTGCTAAAGCTTCTTTTAATATTTTTTCTGCTTTTGCCTTTGCTGCTGCTTTATCTGCATCACTTGGTTTTAATTTTAATAATATAATATTTGCTTTTGCTGTTTCTTTTTGATCATATTTAGAATGATTTTTATTAAAATATTCTTTTAAATCCTTATCACTATATTTATAATTTTTTCTAATACTTTTTTTTAATTTTTCTCCCAAATCAGCTATTTGATCACTTACAACATAATTTTCATTAGTTTCTTCACCTGATTTTATTGCCTCTTGAGCTAAAGCTACATTTTCTTTTAAAGCTTCTAATGCTTTTTTATATGCATCTGCTTCATCTTTTGCTCCAAATAATCTTTTTGAAAATACTGTAGTTAAAAAATACATATTATCAATAGTATAATTTCCTGCTTTAATAACATCTTTATTCAAATATTTATTATAATATGCTTCCATTATTTCTATATTTGTGGCTTCTAATTTATCAGCTAACCATTTACTATAATATTTTTGAGATAGTGTGTCCTTTAACTCTTTTTCTATTCCCTTTTTTTCATCTGCATATTTTTTACCTTTATATCTCCCAAATTTATTATTTTCATAATATTCTTTCACTTTAGTTTCTGGAAGTTTATATTCAGCTTTTACAGCTTTTTTTACTTTATTTGCTAATGTTTCATCTTTTATATCTTTTTTCAAATCAGCAATAGTCAACCCTTGATATTTTAATATTGTTCTTAATTGTTTTTGACTTGTAATCCCAGAAGTAGCTTTGTTATAAGCTGCTCTAAATTCTTTTCCTGACAACTTTACTTTTAATTTTTTTGCAGATTCAATTAAAATTTCTTGTTCTATAATCCCATTAAAAGTCATAACTTTTACAATTTCAGGATCGACCTTATCTTTATAATACTGTCTATAACTATTTATACTATTTTCGAAAAGCCTTTCTACTTTTGTAACCTCAATTTTTTTCTTTCCAACTTTTACGGCAAATCTTTTGTTCACGCTACCTATTGTTCCTGCTGCTCCAATAAAAAATACTGATATAACAAATGCGATAGTAAGTACCCAAATTACTGGTTTTAATGTTTTTCTAAGTTTTCTTATCACTTTTTTGCCTCCTATTCTATTATTTTTGTACCATATTATAGCAATTCATGGGCTATTTTTCAACTAATATTTTTATTAATTTTTTTTAATTTAAATTTATTACAAATTTTTACTATAATCACTCTTTTATAATCACTTTAAAATTCCTCATAAAGAACGTTTAAAAAATAATGTTCTCATATTTTGTTATAAAAACGCTTAAAACATTGCGTATTTTAAAACAAAACGGGAATGTTATTTTTAAGCCATTCCTAAAGCACATTTAGGGAAAAGCCACGTGCTTTTCCCTAAATACAATCTTTTCTATCTATTTTTTCTTATTTTTTAACATTGCTCTTACTTTTAACGGCAATCCAAATAATCTTATAAATCCATTAGCATCTTTTTGATCATATAATTCTGTATCTGCAAATGATGCAATCTCCTCAGAATATAAAGAATAATCTGATTTTGTACCTGCCAATACTATATTTCCTTTATATAGTTTCAATTTTACTGTTCCAGTTACTGTTTCTTGAGTAACATTTACAAAAGCATCTAACGATTCTCTTAATGGAGTAAACCAAGTCCCATTATAAACTATTTCTGCATATTTTTTAGATATTAATTCTTTATAATGTAAAGTTTCTTTATCCAAACAAAGTCTTTCCAATTCATTATGTGCATAATAAAGAATTGTTCCACCTGGAGTTTCATATACTCCACGAGATTTCATTCCTACTAATCTGTTTTCCACCATATCTATTTGACCAATTGCATTTTCTCCACCTATTTTATTTAATTTATCCATTAATTCTACTGCACCTAATTTTTCTCCATCAATAGATACAGGCTCTCCTTTTTCAAATCCTATTTCTATATATGTAGGCTTATCTGGTGCTTCTTCTATTGTTTTTGATAACATAAATATATTATCTTTTGGTTCATTATAAGGATTTTCTAAATCTCCACCTTCATGAGATATATGCCATAAATTTCTATCTCTTGAATAAATTTTCTCTTTTGTTTGCTCCAATGGTATCTTTCTCTCTTTTGCATAATCAATAGCTGCTTCTCTTGATGTTAATGTCCATTTATCATCTTTCCAAGGAGCTATTATTTTTAATTCTGGATTTAATGCCATATATCCAAGCTCAAATCTAACTTGATCATTTCCTTTTCCAGTAGCTCCATGTGCTACTGCATCTGCTCCCTCTTTTAATGCTATTTCAACTTGTTTTTTAGCTATTAATGGTCTTGCAAATGAAGTTCCCAACAAATATTTCCCTTCATAAACTGCACCTGCTTTAAGTGTTGGCCATACATATTCTTTTAAGAATTCTTCTCTCAAATCCTCTATATAAATTTTAATTGCTCCTGTTTCTATTGCTTTTTCATTTAAATGGTCTAGCTCTTCGCCCTGCCCTAAGTCAGCAGCAAAAGCTATAACTTCACAACCATAATTTTCTTTTAACCACGGTATCATTACTGAGGTATCTAATCCTCCAGAATATGCAAGTACAACTTTTTTTATTTTTTTATCCATTTTTTACCCTCCAAATTTATTTTTGATAAATTTAAGCTCTAACACAACTCAAGAACGTTTAAAAAATAATGTTCTCATATTTTGTTATAAAAACGCTTAAAACATTGCGTATTTTATAACAAAATGGGAATGTTATTTTTAAGCCATTCCTAAAAGCCCTTCTTTTTCTTAATTTATCCCATTATCAAAGCCATTATTGCTTTTTGTGCATGAAGTCTGTTTTCTGCTTCATCAAAAACAACTGATTGTGCTCCTTCTAATACCTCATCAGTAATCTCTTCCCCTCTATGAGCTGGTAAACAATGCATAACTATAGCATTTTCTTTTGCCATTCCTAATACTTTTGAATTTATTTGATAATCTTTCAAATCTTCAAATCTTTTTTTCATCTCTTCTTCTTTTCCCATGCTAACCCATATATCAGTATATAAAGCATCAGAACCTTTCACAGCTTCCTCTATATTGTCAGTGATAACTATTTTAGCTCCTGATTTTTTAGCAAATTTATTTGCTGTTGCTAAAATTTCATCTGTTGGTTGATATCCTTTTGGACATGCCAAAGATATATCAATTCCCATAATACTACTTCCAATTAATAAAGAGTTTGCAACATTAGCAGCATCTCCTATATATGCTATTTTTAATCCTTCTAATTTATGAAATTTTTCTCTCATAGTTTGAAAATCTGCCATAATTTGGCAAGGATGAAATTCATCTGTAAGTGCATTTATCACTGGTACATCTGAATATTTAGCCATCTCTTCTACAATCTCTTGTCCATAAGTTCTTATCATTATTCCATCTACATATCTTGATAAAACTCTTGATGTATCTGCAATTGTTTCGCCTCTCCCTATTTGAATATCTCTAGAACTCAAATGAAGAGCTTCTCCACCTAATTGAGCCATTCCAACCTCAAATGATACTCTTGTTCTAGTAGATGATTTCTCAAATATCATTGCTAAAGTTTTTCCTTTTAACATCTCTTCTCTTATGCCTATTTTATGTCTCATTTTAATAAAATCTGCTGTATCTAAAATTTGAATTAATTCTTCCTTTGTAAAATCTTCTAATTTCAAAAAATGTCTTCCCTTTAAACTAACTGCCATATTGTATCACTCCTTATTTTTTAAACATTATTTATAAATGTCAACCATCCATATTTATCTTCTTCTCTTCCTTCTACTATATCAAAAAATCTTTTTTGAATTTTTTCTGTTATAGCTCCTCTTTCCCCTGTTCCAATCACTATTTTATCTACACTACTTACTGGTGTAACTTCTGCTGCTGTCCCAGTAAAGAATAGTTCATCTGCTATATATAGCATTTCCCTTGGTATCCCTTGTTCTCTTATTTCATACCCTAAATCATTTGCTATTTTAATAATAGAATCTCTAGTAATTCCAGGTAAAGCTGATCCATTCATAGCTGGAGTATAAATAATCCCATTTTTTATTACAAACAGATTTTCTCCGCTTCCTTCACTTACATATCCATTATAATCTAAAGCAATCCCTTCATCATATCCATCTTCTAAAGCTTCCATTTTTATCAATTGAGAACTTAAATAATTTCCACTTGCTTTTGCCATAGTTGGCATTGTATCTGGTGCAAGCCTTCTCCAAGAAGATATTTTAACTTTTACCCCTTTTTTCATTGCCTCTTCTCCAAGATATTTCCCCCATGTCCAAGCAGCAATCATTACATCAACAGGGCAAGTTTTAGGATTTACTCCTAATTGATTATATCCTCTATATACAAGTGGTCTTATATATGCTTCTTCTAAATTATTAATATTTAATGTATCCATCATTGCTTTATTAACTTCTTCTTTAGTAAATGGAACCTCTGTTCTATATATTTTAGCACTATCAAATAGCCTATCTGTATGTTCTTTCAACCTAAATATTGCACTTCCTTTAGGAGTTTTATAACACCTTATTCCTTCAAAAAAACCTGATCCATAATGCAAAACGTGTGAAAGTACATGTACTTTTGCCTCATCATGTTCTACAAATTTTCCATTCATCCAAATCTTACCACTATCTATCATCTTTATTATCCCCTTTCAAGAATTTGTACTACTATTATATCACACCATTTTTCTTTTTTCAATCTAAATATTTTTGCTTTTATATTGGCAAATACAATCTAAATTCAGTTCCTCTATTAACTTCTGATTCGACTTCTATATACCCATTATGACTTTCTATTATCTGCTTACAAATAGCTAATCCTAATCCAGTTCCTGTAGATTTTGTAGTATAAAAAGGCTCAAATATCTCTTTTATTATCTCTTTTGGAATCCCACTTCCATTATCTTCTATTTTTATTTCAATATAACTATCAATTTTCACAACTCTCACCTTAATCTTTTTATCATCTCTTTTCTTTAATGCTTCCATACTATTATTTATCAAATTAATCAAAACTTCCTTTATCTTTTCATTATCTAAAGATACTATCTTATTTTCCGCTAATTCATAACTTAATTCCACTATTCTTTCATCATATAAATAAACAATATCTTTCATAAATTCAAATAAATTAACCTCATTCTTTTCTATTTTAATACCCTTTGTATATTCCAATATTTCATTTGATAATTTTTTCAATCTATTCGTTTCCTCTTTTAATACTTCAGAATATTTTCGTAACTTTTCATCATTAATTATTTCTAATTTTTCTAATCTAAATTGCAAAAGCTGCAACATTCCGCTAATTGAATTTAAAGGATTTTTTATCTCATGTACTATTTTTGCAGCCATATTCCCAACTAATTCTAACCTAGTTTTTCTAAATTTATTTATAACCAACATTCTATTATGAATGACTAATCCCAATTGCATTCCTACTACTTTCAAAAAATTAACTTCATCTATTTCAAAAATCTTATTATTCTCTCTCTCGCTTAAATTTATAACACCAATAATATCATTTCCATGTTTTATGGGTATCGATGCAAATGAATTACTATTATAGCTCATTTTGTTTTTCATATTCAAATCCAATTCTATATCTTTTGCATAGATTATTTCTCCTTTTTCATATACTTTTCCTGCAATTCCTTCTCCAGGAATTATTCTTATTTTATTTTTTATATTTTCATCTATCCCCAAAGAGCCAGCTATAAATAATTTTCCATCATCGCCTAACAATAATATACTTCCTTTTTTAGATTTAAACAGTTCAGAAATAATAGAAATTACTTCATCAAATATATCTTTATACTCTTCACTTCCATTAACAATATAACTTATTTTAAATAACACTTCTTTTCTTACTAACTCATTTTCTATATATTCATATTTTTTTTCTAATCTATTTTCTAATTCTGAAATTTTTAGAGTTTTTGTATCTTTTTCTAAAAATTTTGAAGATAATTTTATAACTCTATTTTTTAATTTAAGATATATTTTTATAAGTAATATTATTATTATTAATTCTATAATCATAATTATTAACATTTATACGCCCCCATTTTTTTATAATATTCAATATTTAATTATACTCTATATTAATTCCAATTTCAAATAAAAAAATGATGTATCTTATTTTCTAAATAAATTTATAATTTCCTACTAAGGAACGTTTAAAAAATAAGTTTCTTCTATTTTGTTATAAAAACGCTTAAATTATTGCGTATTTTAAAACAAAATGGGGATGTTATTTTTAAGCCATTCCTAAATAAAAAAAGCTACTAACTTTTCAATTAGTAGCTTTTTTATATTATTCTTGTACCCAAACTGATGCAGAACCTCCATTTACTTTAAATTCTCCCCATCCATCTGAATTTGTATAAACTTTATCTGTCCTATTTCCTAAGTAATCATAAAATACTGCATTTGGTCTTCCTACGTCCATCCATTTACTTCCAGAACCGCCATCAGTTAATATAACTGCCATAGCTTTAGAATGTGTTGCATCTCCTAATCTTGTCCAACCTATTACATCCCAATTATCCAAATAATCTTTTTGCACTCCATAAGCATATAATTTTCTTGCTTTTATAATTTTACTCAAATTTGAAACAGGTGCCATATTTATATTATGCCCTTTATCAGTATAACTTGCTCCATATACATCTGGATAAAATACGCATGGATATCCTTCTTGTCTTAATAATATTATTGAATAAGCTAATGGTTTAAACCACCATTCCACAGGCGACTCTAAAGCTTGTAACGGTTGTGTATCGTGATTATCAACTATTGTCACTGCTTTGCTTGGATTATCTTTCATTAGAGTTCCATTTAAAATGTTTCTCATATCATAATTTCCATTTGATTTTGAAGCACTATAAAAATTCATATGTAACGGTGCATCAAATAATGATATAACCCCTGATGTTTTTGTAATATAATTTTCTAATTTACCTACATCATAGTTCCAATATTCTCCAACTGTGAATAATTCTTTTCCTGTTGCACTTCTTTCATAATTTACCCAATCTTTAAAAAAGCTAAATTTTATATGTTTTACTGCATCAAGTCTAAATCCATCAACTCCCGTTGTGTCTACATACCATTTTCCCCAATTTTTAAGTTCTTGAACCACTTCTGGATGATCCATATCCAGATCAGCATACATTAAATAATCATAATTTCCATTTTCTCCATCTACTTCCCAATCCCAGCCTTTTCCTGTTCCGTCAAATCTAAAAATAGCTTTTTCTTTTGCACTATCATCCCAATCCACTCCATCAAAGTGGTACCATCTCCATTTAAATGAAGAATATTTATTGTTTCTTCCAGGAAAATCAAATTTTGTCCATGCACTTATCATTCTAGTTCCTAATTCTAAATTTCTATTATTCCAATCCACTTTTGTTGCTTCTACTGTTTCTGTAGCATCTGCTCCTCCACGATGATTAAAAACTATATCTCCATAAACTTGCAATCCTGCACTATGAGCATTACTAATAGCATTTATATACTGATCTTTAGTCCCATATTTTGTTCTAATAGTTCCTTTTTGATTAAATTCTCCCAAGTCATACATATCATAAACCCCATACCCTACATCTGATGCTCCACCTGCTCCTTTATATGCTGGTGGAAGCCAAAGAGCTGTAATTCCCATCTTAGATAGATTAGAAGCCTCTGTTGAAACTTTATTCCATAAACTTCCATCTGCAGGATAATACCAATGAAAATATTGCATCATTGTTCCATTTATTGCAGTTGGTGTTGGCGCTGGTGCAGGTTCTGTAACTTCTGTAACTGAAATATTATGAGTGTCATCATAAAATGTAATTTTATATGTCTTATAATCAGTTACTTGATAATCTTGTGCTGGATAATTTTCACTCCAGTCTCCATAATGGTCAATTTTAAATCTTGCTGGTGAACTTTCCCCATTAAATGTCACCTCTGTTTGCCATGTGTTTGTTGAAATTTTGCTCATAGCTGTTGTTCCCCAACCATTTGCTGTACCTCTAAAATATGCTTGAGTCCATTCAGATCCACTTGCTATAAAAGTCATTAAAACCAATAAAATACCTACATAAATTTTCCTCATTTTTAATTTCCCCTTTCATTTTTTCATTCTCCCTAATATATTTATACCACCTTTTTTATGTTTTGTCAACAACTTTGGTTAATTTTTAATCTTTTTATGCTCTTTTTCTTCTCTGTGTCCTGTTTGCGGACGTAATTTTTTATTTTTATAAAAAAATAAGCTACACTTTATACTGTACCCTATAAGATGGACATTTAAAAAAAAGTTGCATCAGATATGGTATTTTTATATAATATCTATAATGTTAATTTAATAGATTGGAGGATTTCATGAGCAACAAAATATTCACAAAAAAAGAGATTGAAATTTTATCAAAAAATAAATATGTCAAAACTATAAGTTCTAAGGCAATCACATATACATCAGAATTCAGAAGAATTTTTATTGCAGAAAGTCAAGATAAAATTTTACCTAGAGCAATATTTGAAAAATATGGATTTGACGTACAAGTATTAGGGATGAAAAGGATTCGATCAGCAGCAGCAAGATGGAGACGTGCCTATAAAGAGCAAGGAGTATTAGGGTTAGATGATAGAAGAAAAGAGAACTCTGGACGACCTTTAGAAAGAGAGCTATCTTTAGAAGAGAAATATGAAAGGCTTCAAGTAAAAAATGATTATCTTCAAGCGGAGATTGATTTGCTAAAAAAGCTAGACGTGCGAGAAAGAGAGGTGAACGGTAAATTAATTGAATTATCGCCATCAGAAAAGTTTGTTATAATCAAAGATGTAATAGAAACAAGTGGTGTAAAAAATATTATAAAATATTTATGTGAAGTTGCAGAAATTTCTAGAACAAGTTATTATAACTATTTGTCTGAAACTTCCAAAACAAATAAAAGCAATCAAGAATTAGAAGATGAAAAAGCAAGAGATTTAATCATAAAAGCATATGAATTCAAAGGTAGGCAAAAGGGAGCTAGACAGATAAAAATGACTTTAGAAAATGAATTTGCTACAATTTTTAATCTGAAAAAAATCAGAAGAATTATGAAAAAATATAGTATTGTATGTACGATTAGAAAGGCAAATCCTTATAAGAGAATAGCAAAGGCTACAAAAGAGCATACAACTATTCCAAATAAATTGAATAGGGAATTTAAACAAGAAATACCAGGGAAAATATTATTAACAGATATAACATACCTATCATATGGTAATGGTCAACGTGCGTATTTATCAACTATTAAGGATAGTTCAACAGGAGAAATACCTGCATATGTATTATCTAAAAATATTAAGTTAGAAATTGCAACAGAAACAATAAGAACTCTTATGGAAAACAAAAGCTTTAAAATTCATAAGGATGCATTAATACATTCTGATCAAGGAGTCCATTATACAAGCCCAACATTTCAAAAATTAGTTAAAAATAGTGGCTTAGATCAGTCAATGTCAAGAAGAGGTAATTGCTGGGACAATGCTCCTCAAGAATCATTTTTTGGCCACTTTAAAGATGAAGCAAATATTAAAGAATGTAATACATTTGAAGAATTAATTAATGAGATTGATGATTATATGGATTATTATAATAATTATAGATGTCAGTGGGGATTAAAAAAGATGACTCCTATAAAATATAGAAATCATCTTTTAGAAAATAAATCAGCTTAACTACTTTTTTTTTAAATGTACTTGACAAAGGGTACAGATTACTTCATCTCGTAAAACATAAATATTTTTCTAAATTTTTGGGTTCTGAAAAATTTTGCTTTGAAAAATTGCATATTTCAAAAAAACGGCGTAGCTTATTTTCTGAATAAATTTACACTTTCCTATTAAATCAAAAACATAAAAAAAGGCGAACAAAATTATTCGCCTTTTTCTATATTTTTTTATTTAATTTATCTTACAAATAATGGAACTAATACTAATGATACTATTGACATTAATTTAATTAATATATTTAATGATGGTCCAGAAGTATCTTTAAATGGATCTCCTACTGTATCTCCAATAACTGCTGCTTTATGTCTATCAGAGCCTTTCCCATCACCTTTATATCCACCTTCTATTTGTTTCTTTGCATTATCCCATGCTCCACCTGCATTAGCCATCATAATAGCCATTAATACTCCTGTTACTAAAGATCCTGCAAGTAATCCTCCTAATGCTCTTACATCCCATAGTCCCATTAGTAAAGGAACAATTACTGCTAAAACTCCAGGAACTACCATTTCTCTCAATGCTGAACTAGTAGATATTTCTACACATTTTCTATGATCAGGTTTTCCAGTCCCTTCCATTATTCCAGGTATTTCTCTAAATTGTCTTCTTACTTCTTCAACCATTTCCATTGCTGCTTTTCCTACTGCAGTCATTGTAAGTGCTGAGAATAAGAATGTTAACATTCCACCTATAAATAATCCTGCTATTACTTTAGGATCAGTTACGTCTATTGCTAGTTTTTTTCCTGTTAAATGTTCTATTGAAGATTTGTATGCTACAAATAAAGATAACGCTGTAAGTGCTGCTGATCCAATTGCAAATCCTTTTCCTACTGCTGCTGTTGAATTTCCAACTGCATCTAATTCATCTGTAATTTCTCTTACTTCAGGTGGTAATGCTGACATTTCTGCTATTCCACCAGCATTATCTGCTACTGGTCCATAAGCATCAACTGCTACTACCATTCCTGTAGTTGCAAGCATACCTACTGCTGCTACTGCTATTCCATATAATCCTGCAAATTGGAAAGCTACTATTATTGCTACTGCTATTATTAATATTGGAGCTACTGTAGATTCCATACCTACTGCTAGTCCTTGAATTATTGTAGTTGCTCCTCCAGTTTGTGCTGCATCAGCTATTGAGTTAACTGGTTTTTTATCTTTTTCTGTATAGTATCCTGTTACAGATGCTATTCCTAATCCAGCCACAAGTCCTGCTACTATTGCATAAAATATTCCCATATCCATACCTAAATAATATATTACACCAAATGCTCCAATTATAGATAAAATTCCCGCAATTCTTGTACCATTTTCAAGTTTAGAATGTACTTGTTTTGGATCTGTTGTTTTTACTGTAAATGCTGCTATTATACTAGATATTATTCCAACTGCTGCTATTAATATTGGAGCTATCATATGAGCTTTACTCATTGTAGCACCTAAAGCCATAGTTGCAATTAATGAGTTTACATATGATTCAAATAGATCTGCTCCCATTCCTGCAACGTCTCCAACGTTATCTCCAACATTATCTGCTATTGTAGCTGGATTTCTTGGATCATCTTCTGGTATTCCTGCTTCAACTTTTCCAACTAAATCTGCCCCAACATCAGCTGCTTTTGTATAAATTCCTCCTCCAACTCTTGCAAATAAAGCTATTGAAGAAGCTCCCATTCCAAAACCAGTTATTATTGCCATATCCCATTTAAATACCAAAGTTAATATTGAAACTCCTAACATTCCAAGTCCTACTACTGCCATTCCCATTACTGCTCCACCTGCAAATGCTACATCTAATGCTTTAGCAAGTCCGCCATCTTTTGCTGCTACTGCTGTTCTTCCATTTGCTCTTGTAGCTATTCTCATTCCTATATTTCCTGCTACTGCAGAAGTTATTGCTCCCAATACAAATGTTAATGCTACCATTTTGTCTGGCATAAATATTCCCAAAAGAATTGCTACTCCTAATACAAACCAAACTAACATTTTGTATTCTGCCAAAAGAAAAGCCATTGCCCCTTCTCTTATAGCTTCTGTAATCTCTTCTACTTTAGGAATATTGATTTCAAATCTTCCTACTTTTGCTGAATAAAATGCCGCTGTAATTACTGCAAATACTCCTGCTAAAACACCAAAATAAACTAAACCTTCCACTCTGTTTCCTCCTTTAGATTTTAGAGTCCTCACAAAAAATATAGAGCTCTTGAAAGAACTATAATGCTTACTATCTTTGCACTATAACTTCGTCCAATTCCCCCTCTAAATCCCTCTCTGTTAAAAAAAGAATTTTGTTTTAACTCATCCCCTTATTAAGGAAAAGGTTTTGTGGAGGTGCATTTAATTTTTTCTGAGAATCCTCTTTTATTTTCTTTATAAGTTTAACATATTTACTGATTTTTTTGAATTATATTTTTTATTTTTTTATTATATTTATAATTATAGTAACTAATACAGTTAAAATTACAGTTGTTGTTAATGGTATATATATTTTTATTGCTTTTGTTTTTATCATTAAATCCCCAGGTAGTTTTCCTATAAATGGAACTTTATCAAACAAAAATAAAATTGCCCCTAACATAAATATAATTGTTCCTATCACAATTAAAACTTTTGCTATCCCTTCCATTATTATTCTACCTCCTCAAATTTATCAAAAGAGATAAACTCAATATTTTCTTCTTTTAATTTTAGTTCAAGGTAACTTGCTCTTTTAGCATAAACTTTATCTGCATATCTTGCAGTACATATATCGGTTATTCCATCTCCTACATAAACTATATAATCGTATTCTTTTTTATATTCATTTAATATATTAGTTTTACAAACTCCGCACTTACCACATTTTTCATTATAATATCTACTATTAATCTTAATTCTATTATTTTCTATAAAAGTCAAATCATTTCCATATATTTCTATATTATCTATTCCATAATTTCCAAGAATATTCTCTATATTATATATAAATCCACCACTTACAATTTTAACTTCCTTACCTTTTATAAATTCTTTAAATGTTTCATCTATTTCAATTTCTTTTAATAATTCTAAATATAATTTTTCTTCTGTTTTAAAAGTTGCTTCAAAAGATTTTAGCCAATCTTTAACTGTAAAATCTCCATTCATAATTTTTTCTGCCCATTCTTTATATTCCTTTGGATGAAATTTATTAGCAATATAATCCAAAGTATCCTGCTTTGTTATAGTCCCATCAAAATCAATCAAATAAATTTTTTTCATTTTTTCTCCTTAGAAATATAATTCTCAAAATTACTAGAATAACTTATATTCATATTTTTATCTACTATCATCGCTTCTAAATCTTTATTAAAATTTACTATTTTTAATATTTTTTCTTTTTTCAATGGAAATAATGCCGTAGAGTATAAATCTGCAATATAACTATTTTTAGCTAAAATAACTACCATTTTATTTTCTCTTGCAGGATAACCTGTAGTTGCATCTATTAAATGATGATATTTTTTACCATTTATTATTTTATATGTTTGATAATCTCCTGAAACCCCTATAGATACATTACTTACTTCTAAAATTTTTAATATTTTTTCTTTATTTTCGGGATTTTGAATTCCTATTTTCCATTTTTTATTATTTGGTTTTTCTCCTATTACTTCTATACTACTTATTGCACTTATAAATGCTGATTTTATTCCATTTTTCTTTAATATTTCTCTTGCTCTATAGATAGCGTATCCTTTCAAAAAAGAACCTGTATCTATTTCTTGATTTTTTCCTATTTTTACAAAATTATTATCTATTTTTATTTTTTTATAATCTACTAAATTTAATTTTTCTTTTAATTTCTTTTGATTTGGAAGTGCCTTTGCTTTCTCTTCTTTAAAATTCCATAATTTCATAATTGGTGCAATTGTAATATCATATTTCCCATTTGTTAATTCTGACATTTTTATAGCATCTTTTAACATCATTATCTCTTCATTAGAAACTTTTATATATTTTCCACTATTGTGATTTAAATTATAAAATTTACTTCCCTTTTTATAAGGATTATATTCATCTTGAACTCTTGTAATCTCATCAAAAGCTTTTTTTACTGAATTTTCTGCTAATGTTTTATTTTCAGAAAAAACTGTTATTTTTATAAATGTTCCAAATAAAAATTTTTCTTTTTCTATTTTTTTTATTGAATTACATCCAAACAAATTAAATAGAATAATTAAACTTATTAATATATTTTTCATTTTTTTCCTTCTTTATCTATATTTTATTTTATATTTTTAATATCTTTATTTTATTACCTCTTTAATTTTATTTTTTTCATCTACTATAACTGCTTTGGGTTTTAATTTTTTTGCATCTTCAGAACTAAAAATCCCATATGAAATTATTATTACAACATCTCCAGGATGTGCTAGCCTAGCTGCTGCACCATTCAGACATATTATGCCACTTCCTCTTTCTCCTGCAATTACATATGTTTCAAATCTAGCGCCATTATTATTATTTACTATTTGTACTTTTTCATTTGCATAAATATCTGCTGCATCTATTAAGTCTTCATCTATTGTAATACTTCCAACATAATTTAAATTTGCATCTGTAACTGTTGCTCTATGAATTTTAGCTTTATACATTGTTCTATACATATTACTCTCCTTATAGATTAATCTTATATTCTATAATTTTATCCAAAATTTTAAATGCAAGTTCATTTTTTTGCATTGTTTCCAACTCTATAATTTTATTTTCATCTAAAATTATATATGCTTTATTTTCATCACTAGAAAATCCAGATACATTATTTGCAATTATCATATCCAAATTTTTTCTTTTAAGCTTTCCTAAACTATTTTTTATTAAATTAGAACTTTCTGCTGCAAATCCTACTAAATATTGATTTTTTTTCATTTTTCCTAATTCAAATAAAATATCAGGATTTCTTGTTAATTTTAAAGTCAAATCATCATCTTGCTTTTTTATTTTTTCATTTGAATATTCTTTCACTTTATAATCTGCAACTGCTGCACTCATTATAACTAAATCCATATTATCATACTTTTTTAAAGTTTCTTCATACATCTCATTTGCAGTTTTTATATTAATAGTTTTTATACCATCTATCTTTTTTAAATTAGTAGGACCAGATATTAATGTTACATCTGCTCCATATAATTTAGCTGCTTTTGCTAAACTATACCCCATTTTTCCAGTTGATCTATTTGACATATATCTTATTGGATCAATTGCTTCTTCCGTTCTCCCTGCTGTAATTAAAACTTTTTTCCCTTTAAGAATATCCTTCTTATTAAAATAATTTTCTATTTTAATAACAATATCCTCTGGTTCAGCCATTCTTCCTTTTCCTATTGTTTTACAAGCTAGTTCTCCACTAGTTGCATCAATAAATTTATATCCATTATTTTTCAATTTAACTATATTTTCTTGTAAAATTGGATTTTCATACATATTTGTATTCATTGCTAGCGCAAAAAATTTATCTTTTTTAAAAGCTGATATTACAGTTGTCAACATATCATCTGCTATTCCATTTGCAATTTTCCCAATTATATTATAAGTAGCAGGAGCTACAACTATCAAATCTACTTTTTTAGCTAATTCAATATGCTCTACTTCTGTATAATCTATTTGCTTAAACATTTCAACATAAACTTTATTTCCAGTTAATGTTTCAAAAACAATAGGTGATATGATTTTAGTAGCATTTTCTGTCATAACAACATAAATATCATAACCTAATTTTTTTAGTTTAGAAGCTATTATAGCTGATTTATATGCTGCAATCCCTCCTGTAATCCCAAGAAGTATTTTCCTATTCTGCATCTTGTACTCCTATTTTTCCTTCTAATATTTCTAATAAAACATTTTTAATTGTGCTGTTATTTTTTTCATTTACTAATAATTTTTCTCCAGCTAATATTTCTCTAAATCTTTTCCCAGACACAATTGATAATATATATTTATTAGGTATTTCTTCCAATAAAGTATCGATACTTAGTTCTCTCATTTTTTTCAACCCCTTCCTATTAGATAAAAAAATAAACTATGATTCCTTTAGTAAATATGATAACTGCCTTAAACATTCCTAATGTCTATTTTTTCTATTCCTTAATTTCCTAATATTAGATCTCCTAATTTTTTTAATGCTTTTTCAAAATTATCATTTACAATTACATATTTATAATCCTTCTCATATTTAAGTTCTTCTAAACTATTTTTTAATCTTAAATTTATTACCTCTTCTGTATCAGTATCCCTCTTCTTTAATCTTTCTTTTAACTCTGTTTCAGAAGGTGCTTTTATAAATATTAATACTGCATCATCAAATTTTTCTTTTATTTGAATTCCACCTTGCACATCTATTTCAAGTAATAAATTTTTTCCAGCTTTAATTTTTTTTAAAACTTCATCTTTTAATGTCCCATAAAAATTCCCATGAACTAAAGCATATTCTAAAAAACCATCTTCTTCTATTTTTTGTTTAAAAGTTTTTTCATCTAAAAAATGATAATCTATATTATCTTTTTCTCCTTTTCTAGGTTTTCTAGTTGTCGCAGATATTGATAACTCTAAATTATCTAATTTTTTAACTACATCTTTAGTTAATGTAGATTTTCCAGCTCCACTTGGGCCAGATACTACAAATAATTTTCCCATCATTTTTTGTCATCCTTTTTTTCTATTCTAGAAGATATTGTTTCTGGATTAATTGCAGACAAGATTATATGTCCACTATCAACTATAATTAAAGCTCTTGTTTTTCTTCCAAAAGTAGCATCAACCAATCTATGCTGATTTTTTGCTTCTTCTTTCAATCTTTTACTTGGTGCTGATTCTGGACTAATTACCGCTATTATTCTTTCATCTACTACTATATTTCCAAATCCTATTCCAATAGGCCTCATTAACTTCCTCCTACTCAATATTCTGAACTTGTTCTCTTATTTTTTCAAGTTCAGCTTTACTTTCCACCACTAATTTTGATATATCATAATAATTTGATTTTACCCCTGCTGTGTTCAATTCTCTGAATATCTCCTGAATTAAAAAATCTAATTTTTTTCCATTACTATTCTTTTCTATTTCAACATTTAACTGTTCTAAATGACTATTTAATCTAGAAACCTCTTCTGATATATCACTTCTATCTGCAAATAATAAAATCTCTTTTAATATATCTTCTTCATTATATTTTATATCTGAATTTATTTTCTCTAATCTATCTAAAAGTCTTTTTTTATGTTCCTTTACCACTAATTCTTTATAATCATCTATTTTTATTACGCTTTTACTTAATATTTCTATTCTCTCAATTAAATATTCTTTTAATTTTTCTCCTTCAAATTCTCTCATCTCATTTAATTTTAACAATGCTTCTTCTAATCTTGGAATTATAAAATTTTCATATTCTTTTTCATCTATATTTAATTCTTTTTTCTTTATTATATTAGGATATTTTATTAATAGCTCTGCTTTATTTATGAACTTTTCTGAAAATTCTAATTCTATCTTTTCCAAAAGTTTCATATAACTTTTAGCTATATTTTCTTTATACTCAAAAAGTTCTTCTGATTCTCTCTTATCCTCAAAATCTATTCTTAATTCTACATAACCTCTTTTTATAAATTCTGAAACTTTTGTCCTAATTTTATTTTCTAAAAAATTCAATATATAATTTGATTTATATTTTAAATTTAAATATTTATTATTTACGCTTTTCAGTTCTATCTTAATTTTGAAATCTTCATTTTCAAAACTGACTTTTGAATATCCTGTCATACTTTTCATATAAAAAACCTCCAAAGAATGTTTAAAAAATAATGTTCTCATATTTGTTTGTAAAAATGCTTGAAACATTGCATATTTTATAAACAAATAGAAAGGTTATTTTTAAACCATTCCTAACTTTCATAAAAATTAAAATATGTATCCAAAGATAATAATGAAAATATTTTCATAACTATTTTTGGCGTATTTAAAAAATCAAATTCTACTTCCATTTTCTTTAAATCTGATTTTAATTTCACAAAATAACTTATTCCAATACTATCTATATAAGTTATATTTTGTAAATCAATTTGCAACTTTTTTATTTTTTTATCCTTTATTTTGTTGATAACTTCTGCAAAATTCTCTTGAAGCCTTTCTCTTACGTCTATTGATATTTCCCCTGATAATCCTACTATTATGATTTCATCTAATTCCTTTAAAATTTTAAAATCCATTTTTACACCTCACTTACCTTTTTAATTTGATTAGTTAATTTTTCACAACAATATTAAAAAGGATATTCCCAAAATTAATTTCTTAAATTCATCTTAAACTATGCTAAAAACATGATATATTTTTAGCATAGTTTTTAGGAACATCTTAAAAATAACATCTCTATTTTGTTTAAAACAGGCAACTATTTACTCATTTTTATAACCAAATATAAGAAACTTAGTTTTTAAATGTTCTTTAAAGATAAATATATTCAATTTATTTTCCTTAATATATAATAAACTTTATTCTTCTATTTCTTCAACTGTTTCTTCAACCATTTTTAATGGTTCTTTCTTTGCATATTTGAAAAATCCAGTTCCTGCAGGAATTCTTTTTCCAATTATTACATTTTCTTTTAATCCTTCTAATTTATCTACTTTTCCTTTTATTGCTGCATTTGCTAATACTTTTGTTGTTTCTTGGAATGAAGCTGCCGATATAAAGCTCTCTGTATTAACTGCTGCTTTTGTAATTCCTTGTATTACCGGAATATATTCTATTTTTCTTTTTCCTTCTGCTTCTAATCTCTCATTTTCTATATCTATTTTTCTTTTTTCTATCACTTCATCTTCTAAATACAAAGAATCACCTGATTTTTTTATTTTAACTTTTTTAAACATTTGTTTTACTATTATTTCTATATGTTTATCACTAATAGAAACCCCTTGTTCCCTATATACTTGTTGTACTGATTCAAGTAAATATTGTTCTGCCGCTACGACTCCTTTTATCGCTAAAATATCATGAGGAGAAATTACCCCTTCTGTTATTCTATCCCCAGCTACAATTTTCATTTTATCAGTAACTAATAAATGTTCTCCAAATGGTATCAAATATTCTTTAAATTTACTTTCATCTTCAATAGCTCTTACAATTACAACTCTCATCCCTTTTTTCATTTTTTCAACAAACTCTACTACACCTGATATTTCAGAAACTATTGCTCTTCCTTTTGGATTTCTTGCTTCAAATAGTTCTGTTACCCTTGGAAGACCTCCTGTAATATCCTTAGTTCCTTCTCCAACTTTTATTATTTTGGATAATATTTCACCTTTTCTTACTTTTTCATTTTCTTTTACCATTAGATATGCTCCATATGGAATAGTATATTCAGCTAATATTTTTTTCTCTTCTTCACTATATATTACTATTCTAGGATTTATATCTCCTTTTTCCATTGGTTTTACCGCTAATCTCTCTGTTACATTATATTTTTTATCTTTATTTTCTTTAATATATATCTCTTTATATTTTACTATACCATCTGCTTCTGATATTATAGGTACATGATATGGATCAAATTCTACTAATACTTGATCTCTTTTTACATCTTCTCCATCTTCAACTTTAAGTACACTTCCAGAAGGAACATCATATTCAACATTGTTAATTATTAATTTTGCATTTTGAGATACTATTACTTTATCAGTTTCTCCCTCTTTTATTATAAATCTTACATCTTGATATTTAACTGCCCCTTTTTCATCAGATTTTATATCTGTTTGGACATTTCCTTTTTCAGCTACTCCTCCTGTATGGAAAGTTCTCATTGTAAGCTGTGTCCCAGGTTCTCCAATTGATTGAGCTGCTATTACTCCTACAGCTTCTCCTAACATTATCTTTTTATGATTAGAAAGATCTAATCCATAACATTTTTCACATACACCTTTTTCCAAACTACATGTTAGAGGAGATCTTATTTCTACTTTTCTTATTTCTAATTCTGTTATTTTCTTAGCTAATTTTGGAGTAATTAAATCATTTTTTTTCAAAAATATTTCTCCATTATACATTAAATCAGATGCTAAATATCTTCCTTTAATTCTTTCTTCTAATTTTTCTATTACTTCTCCACCTACTACTAAATCACTAACTATAATTCCACCGTCAGTTCCACAATCTTCTGTATTAACAATAACTTCATGTGATACATCAACTAATCTTCTTGTCAAATATCCTGAATCTGCTGTTCTTAATGCTGTATCTGCAAGCCCTTTTCTAGCTCCATGTGAAGACATGAAAAATTCTAATATATTTAACCCTTCTCTAAAGTTTGCTTTTATTGGAATTTCTATAATTTTCCCTTGTGTATTGGCCATTAATCCTCTCATACCACCAAGTTGTCTCATTTGTCTTACATTACCTCTAGCTCCAGACATTGCCATCATATATACTGGATTAAAATCATCTAGATGTTCCATCATTTTATCTGTAATATCATTTACTGCTTTATCCCAAATATCAACTGTTATTCTATATCTTTCTTCATTAATAATTGTTCCTCTTCTATATTCTTGCTCTATCTCATGCACATCTATTTCTGCTTTATCTAATATCGCTTTCTTTTCTTCTGGTATTTCCAAATCTTCTATTCCAACAGTTATCCCACCTATAGCTGCATAATGATATCCAAAATTTTTCACTCTATCTATATAATCAGCTGTTTTAGAAAAACCATATTCATTATACATTTCATTCAATAACTCTTTTAACCCTTTTTTACCATATGTTTTATGATAATTTCTTATCTCCGCTGGCAATACTTCATTAAATAAAACTCTACCAACAGTTGTTGTTACCATTTTATTATCTATTCTAACATCTATTATTGCATGTACTTCTATATTTTTAGTTTCATAAGCTAATATAGCTTCTTTTTTATTTGCAAACTTTTTCCCTTCTCCTTTTGCTCCTTTTCTATCTTTAGTCATATAGTAACATCCCATTACCATATCTTGAGAAGGTACTGCTATAGGCTCTCCACTTGCTGGAGATATTAAGTTATTTGATGCAAGCATAAGAAGATTTGCTTCCATAATTGCTTCTGGCGAAAGAACCAAATGAACTGCCATTTGATCTCCATCAAAATCGGCATTAAAAGCACTACATACTAACGGATGTAATCTTATTGCTTTTCCTTCTATTAACACAGGTTCAAAAGCTTGAATACTTAATCTATGTAATGTTGGGGCTCTATTTAATAACACTGGATGATTTTTTATTACCTCTTCAACTATTCCCCATACTCTATCATCTTCATTTTCAACCATTCTTTTTGCTGTTTTTATATTTGTAGCAATTTTTCTTTTTACTAATTCTCTCATAATAAATGGTTTATACAATTCTAAAGCCATTTTTTTAGGAATACCACATTGATGCATTTTTAAATTTGGACCTACAACTATAACTGAACGTCCTGAATAATCTACCCGTTTTCCCAATAAGTTTTGTCTAAATCTTCCTTGTTTACCTTTTAAAGTATCACTAAGAGATTTCAATTCTCTATTGTTTTGTGTAACTACTGGTTTTCCTTTTCGACCATTATCAATTAAAGCATCTACAGCTTCTTGTAACATTCTTTTTTCGTTCTTAACTACAATTTCTGGAGCTCTAATTTCTAATAATTTTTTTAATCTATTATTTCTATTTATTACTCTTCTATATAAATCATTTAAATCAGAAGTAGCAAATCTTCCTCCATCCAATTGAACCATTGGTCTAAGATCTGCTGGTATAACAGGTACCGCATTTAATACCATCCATTCTGGTCTATTACCTGAATTGTTAAAATCTCTTACTATTTTTAATCTTTTTACAAGTTTTTTTCGTTTTTGAACACTATTAGTTTTTTCTAATTCTTCTGTTAATTCAACTTCTAATTTTTCTAAATTTATATTTTTTAATAAATTTAATATAGCTTCTGCTCCCATAGCAGCTTTAAATTTATTTCCATATTGACTTTTATATAATTTATATTCTCTTTCAGTTAAAATCTTCCCAGAAGCTAAATTAGTATCTCCGCCTTCGATTACTATATATCTTGAAAAATAAAGTACATGCTCTAATTCTTTAGGCGTTATTCCTAAAACAAGTCCCATTTTATTAGGCGTACCTTTAGAATACCATATATGAGCAACTGGAGTTGCTAATCCAATATGTCCCATTCTTTCTCTTCTTACTTTTGATTTTGTTACTTCCACTCCACATTTTTCGCAGACTAGACCTTTATATCTCATTCTTTTATATTTTCCACAAGCACATTCCCAATCTTTTACTGGGCCAAATATTTTTTCGCAAAACAATCCATCCATTTCAGGATTTAACGTTCTATAATTTATAGTTTCTGGTTTCGTTACCTCTCCATGTGACCACTCTCTTATTTTTTCCGGTGATGCAAGTCCAATCCTTATTTTATCAAAATCTTTTATTCTCATATAACAAAAGGCCTCCTTTTACTAATTTTAGGCTATCAAAGAATAGCTAAAAATAATATACTCAAATTTAGATATTATTTTTAAGCCATCCCTAAAGAACGTTTAAAAAATATTTTTCTTATATTTTGTTATAAAAATGGTTGAAATATCACATATTTTAAAACAAAATCTAAATGTTATTTTTAAGCCATTCCTAATTAAATTATTCTTCTTCGTTTTTCAAATCTGCCAAAGAAAATTCCATAATACTTTCATCTTTTATTGTATCTTCATCTAAAGGAATAACTTCTCCTTCAGTATCATATAACTGTACATCCAACCCTAAACTTTGGAACTCTTTTATTAACACTTTAAATGATTCTGGAATATCTGGATCAGGCATTGGTTCACCTTTTATGATTGCTTCATATGTTTTTGTCCTTCCATTTACATCATCTGATTTTACTGTTAACATTTCTTGAAGTATGTTAGAAGCTCCATATGCTTCTAATGCCCAAACTTCCATTTCTCCTAATCTTTGTCCACCAAATTGTGCTTTTCCTCCTAATGGTTGTTGGGTTACTAATGAATACGGTCCAATAGCTCTCGCATGCATTTTATCTTCTACCAAATGATGAAGTTTTAATACATACATATAACCTACTGTTACTGGATTATCAAATTTTTCTCCAGTTCTTCCATCAATAAGATCTACTTTTCCACTTCTGTCTATTCCTGCTTCAGTCAACCATTCTTTTATCTCTTCTTCAGTTGCTCCATCAAATACTGGAGTTGCTATATATTTCCCTAATCTTCCTGCTGCTAATCCTAAATGTGTTTCTAGTACTTGTCCTATATTCATACGACTTGGTACCCCTAGTGGATTTAAAACTACATCTACAGGTGTTCCATCTTCTAAAAACGGCATATCTTCTACTGGTAATATCCTTGATATAACCCCTTTATTTCCATGTCTTCCAGAAACCTTATCTCCAACTGTTATTTTTCTTTTTTCAGCTATATATATTCTAATTACTTTATTTACTCCTGCTGGTAATTCATCACCTTTATCTCTTGATAATTCTAATACTTCTACTATTGTACCCTTTGCTCCATGTGGTAATTTTAAAGATGTATCTCTAACATCTCTTGCTTTTTCTCCAAAAATAGCTCTCAATAATTTTTCTTCTGCAGCTGGTTCTGTTTCTCCTTTTGGAGTTGTTTTCCCTACTAATATATCTCCTGCTGTTACTTTTGCACCTACTCTTATAATTCCTCTTTCATCTAAATCTTTTAATGTTTCTTCTCCTACATTAGGAACTTCTCTAGTTATTTCTTCATCTCCAAGCTTTGTACTTCTTGCTTGAATTTCATATTCATCTATATGAATTGAAGTATATACATCTTCTTTTACTAAACGTTCGCTTATAAGTATCGCATCTTCGTAATTATACCCTTCCCAAGGCATAAATGCTATTAAAGCATTTCTTCCTAATGCTAAATCTCCACCAGCAGTAGCTGGCCCATCTGCTATTACAGCTCCTTTTTCAACTTTTTGTCCTAAATCTACTAATGGTTTTTGATGTAAACACATATCTTGATTTGATCTTTCAAAGTTTAAAAGTCTATATTTTTCTATTCTATTGTCATCAGTTTCTATTTCAATTCTTCTTGCATCTACATATCTTACTGTTCCTGCTGATTTTGTAATAGTTACAGCTCCAGAATCCACAGCAACTTTTCTTTCAATACCAGTTCCTATAAATGGAGCTTCTGTTCTAAGTAATGGAACTGCTTGTCTTTGCATATTTGATCCCATCAACGCTCTATTTGCATCATCATGTTCCAAGAATGGTATAAGTGCTGCTGATACTGATACCAACTGTTTAGGTGATACATCTAAATAATTAACTTTTTCTTTCTCTATATAAACAATTTCTTCTTCTATTCTACATACAACTTCATCAGATAAAATTTCTCCATTTTCATCAAATTTTGTATCTGCCTGTGCGATGAACATTCCCTCTTCTTCATCTGCAGCTAAATACTCTATTTTATCTAATAAAGCTTTTCCATTTTCTACTTTTATAAATGGAGTCTCCAAAAATCCATATTTATTAACTTTTGCATATGTAGATAAAGAAGCTATCAATCCAATATTTGGTCCTTCTGGTGTTTCTATTGGACAAATTCTTCCATAATGAGAATCATGTACATCTCTTACTTCAAATCCAGCTCTTTCTCTTGAAAGTCCTCCAGGTCCTAACGCACTAATTCTTCTTTTATTAGTTAATTCTGCTAATGGATTACTTTGATCCATAAATTGAGATAGTTGTCCACTCCCAAAGAAATCTAAAATCATTGCATTTAATGGTCTTGTATTAAGTAATGATTGTGGTGTTAATGCCCCAATATCTTGAATGGTCATTTTTTCTTTTACCATTTTTTCCATTTTAACAAGTCCACTTTTAATTTGCATTGCTAATAATTCTCCAACGCCTCTTACTCTTCTGTTAGATAAATTATCTATATCATCTGTATGCCCAATTCCGTTATATAAATTTAATATATAATTTATTACAGCAATAAAATCCTCTTTTGTTAATTGAGTATAATCTTCTGGCAAATTTACCTTTAATCTTTTGTTTATTTTAAATCTACCAACTTCTGCCAAATCATATCTTTGTCCATTAAAAAACATTTGTTTAATTAAATTTTTAGAACTATCTAACGTAACTAAATCTCCAGGTCTCAATTTTTTAAAAACTGTAACTGCAGCTTCATCTATATTTACAGTTTGATCTTCTGCTAAAGAATTTGCAAGTGGTTTTTTTTCTGGTTTAACTTCCCAGTATATTATTTCTCCAACTTCCAATTCTATCATTTGAGAAATTTTTTCTTCATCAATTATATCTTTTGATTCTAAAAGTATTTCTCCTGTTTCCTCATCTATAACATCTTCTTTTATAAAGCTTCCCTCTATTTCTGTTCTTAACGCTTCTAAAGATTCTTCTGGTGTTGAAAACTCTTTTAAAAATTCGTTAATATTTAAAGTTTTGCTCTCAAGAAATGTATCCATAATTTCTTCATTGCTTTCAAAAAATCCTATTGCTTTCAAAAATGTTGTTAATAAAACTTTTTTCTTTCTATCTATTTTTACATTAAAAAAGTCATTTTTATCTGTTTCAAATTCCAGCCATGTTCCTTTATAAGGAATAATTTTCCCCACAAAAACTTCTTTTCCTGTTTGAGGATGTGCACTTTTATTAAATGATATTCCAGGTGATCTATGCAATTGAGAAACTACAACTCTTTCTGCTCCATTTATGATAAAAGTAGCTTTATCAGTCATTAGAGGAATTTCTCCAAAATATACTAAAGATTCTTGAATTTCATCTGTTTTTTTATTGATTAATCTTAAGTTCACTTTTAATGAACCTGAGTAAGTTTTCCCTCTCTTTTTACATTCTAATTCATCATTTAAAGGAAACTCATTTTCAAATATATCATACCATAAATATTCTAGTCGAATATCGCCATTAGAAGATTCTATAGGAAAAGTTTCTTTAAAAGATCTTTCTAATCCTTTAACTTCCCTATTTGTTGCCGCTTTTTTAGATTGTAAAAATTCATCATAAGAATTCAATTGAAATTCTAAAAAATGTGGCATTACTCCTCTTTCTTTAATTTTTCCAAAATCAAACCTTTTTATAAGTCTTTCCACTCGCTTCACCCCTCACAATTGATAAAATGGTTAAAAATTAATACTTTGTGGTAATACAAAGCTCAAAATACTAATTTTTAACCACTTTCTTTAAAAAAAGAGTAAAAAGACACTCCTTAAAAGAGTGCCTCTTTATTTAAATTTTCTTACTTAACTTCTACTTCAGCTCCAGCTTCTTCTAATTGTTTTTTAATATCTTCTGATTCATCTTTAGATACTGCTTCTTTTAATGTAGCAGGTGCTCCATCAACTAATGCTTTTGCATCTTTTAATCCTAATCCTGTAATTGCTCTTACTGCTTTTATTACGTTTATTTTTTTAGCTCCTGCTGATTTTAAGATTACATCAAATTCTGTTTTTTCTTCAACTGCTGCCCCTGCAACTGCTCCTGCTGCTGCAACTGGTGCTGCTGCTGATACTCCAAATTCATCCTCGATTAATTTTACTAATTCAGCCAATTCTAATACTGTCATTGACTTCAAATCTTCTATAAACTGTTCTTTATTGAATGCCATTTTATTCCTCCTATATTATTTTATTTTATTATTCTGCTTGTTCCTCTTGTCCTTCTTTTGATTCTTTAACTGCATTTACTGCATATGCAACTTTTGTAATAATAGACATTAAGCTTCCTGCCACTTGACCAAGCAATCCTTCTCTTGATGGAAGTTTAGCAAGAGCTTCTATTTCTGCTAATTCTACTCTTTTTCCTTCTATATACCCAGCTTTAATATTAAATATATCTTTTCCTTTACCAAATTCATATGCAATTTTAGCAGGTGCAACCACATCCCCATAACTAAACGCAAAAGCTGTAGTTCCTTCTAAAACATCATCAAAACTATCTTCTACTCCAGCTTCTTGCAATGCTATTTTAAACAATCTATTTTTAGCTACTATATATTCTACTTCAGCTTCTCTAAAGTTTTTTCTAACTTCTGTATCTTCCGAAACTTTAATACCTTTATAGTCAACTAATACTATAGCATTTGCTTTTTTTATTTTTTCCAATAATCCTTTTACCGCTTCTACTTTCTTTTGATTTGCCACTGTTTCACCTCCCTAATTTTTCCTTATAGAATATTTAAAAAATAATATTTTTATATTTTATAATATAATGTTTAATAATATCCAACATATTAAAAAATATAAATACTATTTTTATATACTTCTATATAAAAAACCTTCGCAAAGACACGAAGGTTAATCAAAGTTCCTACCCTGAATACCTCGGCAGGAAATTAAGCAATGCACCTGCTGTCTTTGGTTATAGAACGGTTTAAAAATAGAATATTCCCAAACCATTCTTATATATATTTTTTATATTTAAGCTTCTACAAATTTAGTTACTAATATAGGATCTATCTTTATTCCAGGTCCCATTGTTAATGATACTGCTACAGTCCTTAAATATTGTCCCTTTGAAGATGCAGGTTTCATTTTTACTATTGTATCCATAAAAGTCTTAAAATTTTCTACTACTTTATCTTCTGCAAAATCAGCTTTCCCAATTGGAACATGAATTGAACCAAATTTATCAACTTTAAACGCTAATTTTCCTTTTTTAAATTCTGAAACAGCATTAGCTATATCTGTTGTTACTGTTCCTGATTTTGGATTTGGCATTAGCCCTTTTGGTCCTAAGACTCTTCCCAATCTACCTAATTTAGGCATCATATCAGGAGTTGCAATTATCAAATCAAAATCCAACCAACCTTGTTGTAACTTTTCTACATATTCGTCCGATCCAACGTAATCAGCACCAGCTTCTTTCGCTTTGTCCACATTATCTCCTTGAGTTAATGCTAGTATTTTTATTGTCTTTCCTGTTCCATTTGGTAAAACAACAGTTCCTCTAACTTGTTGCTCTGCATGTCTAGGATCTACTCCCAAACGTAATGCAACCTCTATAGTTTCTACAAATTTTGCACTTTTTGTATCTAATACTAATTTCAATCCCTCTTCAGGGCTATATAGTTTACTTTTATCTACTTTTTTCGATACTTCTACAAATCTTTTTCCAGCTTTTGCCATTTCTAACTCCCTTCTGTGGTTACGCGGATTATCCTACCACTAATTTCTTAATTAATCTTCTATTTCTATTCCCATACTTCTTGCAGAACCAGATATAATACTAATAGCTGCTTCCATTGTACCTGCATTCAAGTCAGGCATTTTAGTTTCTGCAATTTCTTGAACTTTAGCTCTTGATATTTTAGCCACTTTTTCTGTTAATGAATTTGCAGAACCTTTTTTTATTCCAGCTGCTTTTTTTAATAAATCTGATGCAGGTGGAGTTTTTAATATAAAGCTAAAACTTCTATCTTTATATACAGATATTTCTACAGGAATTATAAATCCTGCTTTATCTTGTGTTTTTGCATTAAAAGCTTTACAAAATTCCATAATATTCACACCATGTTGTCCCAATGCTGGTCCTACTGGTGGAGCTGGATTCGCTTTTCCTGCAGATAATTGTAATTTTATTTTCCCTATAACTTCTTTTGCCATTTAATTATTTACACCTCCTAAAAATTGTGGTTATAGATTTCTCTCCCACTTTGATACATAATTTAACTTTTTAAATTTGTATCAAAAACAAAGATAAATATATTTATCTTTATTTTTGATACAAATAAAATTCAGTTGATATTTCCCATCATTCTTTTAATTAAAGCTTATCAACACCTTCAAAACCAACTTCTGTTGGAGTCATTCTTCCAAAAATATCTATCATAACTTTAACTTTTTTATGTTCATAATCTATACTTGCAACCTCTCCAATACTATTCTCAAAAGGTCCTTCGATTATTTTTACTTTTTCATTTACTTTATAAGGTAACTCTATTACAGTCCCTTTGTTTTTATCTGATTTTTCTATTATTCCAATTTTTCTTAATAAATGTACAGCTTCTTCATCTTCTAAAGGTATCGGTTCTGCTCCAATCCCAACAAATCCAGTTACTCCAGCTGTATTCCTTATTACATACCAAACATCACTATCAACTTTATGTCCTATTCCTTCTAAAGTCTCTTCTTTTTTAACAAGCATTTCAACCATTACATAACCAGGAAATAATTTTCTAGCAACTTTTTTCTTTTTCCCTCTTACCATCTCTATTTTTTCTTCTTCTGGCACTATTATTCTAAACACTTTATCTGTAAAGTTAAGACTTTCTACTCTTTTTTCTAAGTCAGTTTTTACTTTTTTTTCATAACCAGAATAAGTATGAATTATATACCATTTTTTTACAAAATTTTGACTCTCCGCCATTATTTCCTCCACCTCTATCTAATAAAAAAGTTTAACAACTTAGAAAAAAACACATCAAACACGCCTAAATATAAAGAAGTAGCTACACCTAAAGCAATAACTAAAGCTGTCGCATTTTTAGCTTCTGTTACAGTTGGCCATGAAACTTTTGAAAATTCCCCTTTTACCTCTGTTAAAAATTTTTTCACTTCAATATCACCCCATTTGAATATAATAAAAATGGCAGGTCCAGAGGGAATCGAACCCCCAACCCTCGGTTTTGGAGACCGATGCTCTACCAATTGAGCCATGGACCTGCATTTTATATGTTATTTTGTTTCTTTGTGAACTGTTGTTGTTTTACAAAATTTACAATACTTTTTCAACTCAAGTCTCCCAGTTGTATTCTTTTTATTTTTTTCTGTACTATAGTTTCTTCTTTTACACTCAGTACATTCTAATTGTATATTTACTCTCACTTATGACACCTCCATAATATAAATCGGAACTAAATTTTATCATATTTTTTTTTAAAAGTCAATAATATATTTTAAGGTAATAAAAAAATCACCTTAAAATATATTATAAAAAAAAGGGGGGTAGTCTATTTAAATTACTTCATAGCTATCTGCTAATAACAAACACCTAAAAAATAAATTAAAGCTTGGCAGGGACCTATCCTCCCAGACCGCTACCAGTCAAGTACTTTCGGCGCATAAAGGCTTAACTACCAGGTTCGAAATGTAAACTGGGTGTACCCCTTTAGCTATACCCACCAAGCTAAATAATAATTGGTTTATGAACGTTTAAAAATAAAGTTACCTTACTCTTTAAACAATTCTTTAATATTCTTTTTTTAAAAAGAGATTCAAAATTGTATAGTAATATTACAAGCAGTTTTAATCAAAGAAACTATTTAAAGGTTAAGACCTCGGCTGATTAGTATTAGTCAGCTAAATGTATCACTACACTTACACCCCTAACCTATCGACCTCCTAGTCTCGAAGGTGCCTTACTAGCATACGCTATAGGAATACTTATCTTAAAGGGGGCTTCACGCTTAGATGCTTTCAGCGTTTATCCTGTCCAAACGTAACTACCCAGCTATGCTACTGGCGTAACAACTGGTACATCAGCGGTTTGTCCATCCCGGTCCTCTCGTACTAAGGACAGCTCTCTTCAATATTCCTGCGCCCGCAGCGGATAGGGACCAAACTGTCTCACGACGTTTTGAACCCAGCTCACGTACCGCTTTAATGGGCGAACAGCCCAACCCTTGGGACCTTCTCCAGCCCCAGGATGCGATGAGCCGACATCGAGGTGCCAAACTCTGCCGTCGATATGGACTCTCGGGCAGAATTAGCCTGTTATCCCCAGGGTAGCTTTTATCCGTTGAGCGATGGCCTTTCCATTCAGAACCACCGGATCACTAAGCCCGTCTTTCGACCCTGCTCGACATGTCTGTCTCACAGTCAAGCTCCCTTATGCCTTTACACTCTTTGGCTGCTTTCCATACAGCCTGAGGGAACCTTTGGGCGCCTCCGTTACCTTTTAGGAGGCGACCGCCCCAGTCAAACTACCCACCTAGCACTGTCTCCATCGTTACACACGACAGATTAGAATCTCAATATCACATGGTTGGTATTCCAACAACGACTCATATACAACTGACGTCATATAATCAATGTCTCCCAACTATCCTATACATATAATACCAAAACCCAATACCAAGCTATAGTAAAGCTCCATGGGGTCTTTCCGTCCTGCTGCGGGTAACCGGTATCTTCACCGGTAATACAACTTCACCAGGCCCACCGTCAAGACAGCGTCCGGATCATTACACCTTTCGTGCAGGTCGGAACTTACCCGACAAGGAATTTCGCTACCTTAGGACCGTTATAGTTACGGCCGCCGTTCACCGGGGCTTCAATTCGGAGCTCTCACTCCTCCTCTTAACCTTCCGGCACTGGGCAGGTGTCAGCCCATATACGTCGCCTTCCAGCTTAGCATAGACCTGTGTTTTTGGTAAACAGTTGCCCGGACCTTTTCACTGCGGCCTATTTCTGCTCCATCCGCTTAGAATTTCACATACTTTAGGCACCCCTTCTCCCGAAGTTACGGGGCCATTTTGCAGAGTTCCTTAACGATGGTTCGCCTGCGCGCCTTGGGTTTCTCACCCCGCTCACCTGTGTCGGTTTGCAGTACGGGCGCTAACAACTAGTTTAGAAGCTTTTCTCGACAGCATGGGATTTAATACTTCGTTCCTAATGGAACTCCTCATCACACCTCAGATCTATCCATACGGATTTTCCTATACAGACATCCTACATGCTTATACTTACTATTCCGTCAGTAAGCTATTATACCCTTCTGTGTCCCTCCATCACTATCAGTTATTAGCGGTACAGGAATATTAACCTGTTTTCCTTTCGCCTACGCTTCTTAGCCTCAACTTAGGACCCGACTTACCCAGGGAGGACGAGCCTTCCCCTGGAAACCTTGAGCTTTCGGCGGGTAGGATTCTCACCTACCTTCTCGCTACTCATTCCTGCATTCTCACTTCTGATACCTCCAGAAAACCTTATCAGTTCTCCTTCGCCGGCCTACAGAACGCTCTCCTACCAACATACTTACGCATGTTCCACAGCTTCGGTGAATATCTTAGCCCCGTTACATTGTCGGCGCATCGACTCTCGACCAGTGAGCTATTACGCACTCTTTAAAGGAATGGCTGCTTCTGAGCCAACCTCCTGGTTGTTTCTGAATCGACACATCCTTTCCCACTTAGATATTACTTTGGGACCTTAGCTGGTGGTCTGGGCTGTTTCCCTCTCGACTATGAATCTTATTACCCATAGTCTCACTCCTAATCTATCATCTACGGCATTCGGAGTTTGAATGTGTTCAGTAAGCTATACGCCCCCTACGACAATCAGTGCTCTACCTCCGCAGATTACTAATTAAGGCTGCACCTAAATGCATTTCGGAGAGAACGAGCTATCTCTTGGTTCGATTGGCTTTTCACCCCTATACCTACCTCATCCCCCGGCTTTTCAACGACGGTGGGTTCGGTCCTCCACTGTGTCTTACCACAGCTTCAACCTGGACAGGCATAGATCACCAAGTTTCGCGTCTACCGCTAGCGACTCGTCGCCCTATTCAGACTCGGTTTCCCTTCGGCTCCGTTTCCTTAACCTCGCCACTAACGGTAACTCGCAGGATCATTCTCCAAAAGGCACGCCGTCACATTCCTAAAAATGCTCCGACCGCTTGTAAGCACACGGTTTCAGGTTCTATTTCACTCCCTTAACAAGGGTCCTTTTCACCTTTCCCTCACGGTACTATTCACTATCGGTTAATAAGAGTATTTAGCCTTACGTGATCTGGTCCACGCTGATTCACACCAAATTTCTCGTGTTCGGTGCTACTTGGGTGCCGATTCTTTACTTATGCATACAGTTCATCTACTGGACTCTCACCATCTTCGGTTAGCTTTCCCAAACTATTCGACTTTATACACATCCATAAATAGATACCTTGCAGTTCTCTCGGATTCGGTCCCGCTACCCCAATACAGCAACGGCTGCATCCTTTAACACTATATTGGTTTAGGCTCTTTCCCGTTCGCTCGCCGCTACTTAGGAAATCGTTTTTACTTTCTTTTCCTCGGGTTACTTAGATGTTTCAGTTCACCCACTTACCTCTTTCGTATACATCCTTCAAATGTATAGGTTTGCCCATTCGGATATATAGGGATCAACGCTCGTTTGCAGCTCCTCCTACCTTTTCGCAGCTTACCACGTCCTTCTTCGGCTCTTATTACCTAGGCATCCACCGTGTGCCCTTAATATCTTAACCTTATTTTTCTTCTTTTCTTCTGCTTATTATTACTACTATACAATTCCCAATGTCCTTTTATTTCTAAAAGACTTGCTTAATAGAGAGAAGCTATTATACTCCTTAGAAAGGAGGTGATCCAGCCACACCTTCCGGTACGGCTACCTTGTTACGACTTCACCCCAATCGCTCACCACACCTTAGGAACCTCCCTCCCTTACGGGTTAGGCCAGCTACTTCAGGTGCAACAAACTCTCGTGGTGTGACGGGCGGTGTGTACAAGACCCGAGAACGTATTCACCGCGACATTGCTGATTCGCGATTACTAGTGATTCCAACTTCATGCAGTCGAGTTGCAGACTGCAATCCGAACTACGAAATGCTTTCTGAGTTTCGCTTCAGGTCGCCCTTTCGCTGCCCTCTGTACATCCCATTGTAGCACGTGTGTAGCCCAGGTCATAAGGGGCATGATGACTTGACGTCATCCCCACCTTCCTCCTACTCGTCGTAGGCTGTCTTGCTAGAGTCCCCAACTTAATGATGGTAACTAACAATAGGGGTTGCGCTCGTTGCGGGACTTAACCCAACACCTCACGGCACGAGCTGACGACAGCCATGCACCACCTGTCTATGAGTTCCTCAAAGAGGCACTTCCATATCTCTACAGAATTCTCACGATGTCAAGACCTGGTAAGGTTCCTCGCGTTGCGTCGAATTAAACCACATGCTCCACCACTTGTGCGGGTCCCCGTCAATTCCTTTGAGTTTCATTCTTGCGAACGTACTCCCCAGGCGGGATACTTATCGCGTTAGCTTCGGCACAGAGGTTCGACCCCCCACACCCAGTATCCATCGTTTACAGCTAGGACTACCAGGGTATCTAATCCTGTTTGCTCCCCTAGCTTTCGCACTTCAGCGTCAGTATCGGTCCAGAGAGCTACCTTCGTCATCGGCATTCCTACAAATATCTACGCATTCCACCGCTACACTTGTAGTTCCGCCCTCCTCTCCCGTACTCTAGCTTATTAGTTTCAAAGGCAAGGACATGGTTGAGCCATGAATTTTCACCTCTGACTTTATAGGCCGCCTAGATGCCCTTTACGCCCAGTGATTCCGGATAACGCTTGCCACTTACGTCTTACCGCGGCTGCTGGCACGTAATTAGCCGTGGCTTCTTCTGCAGGTACCGTCACTTGCTTCTTCCCTGCTGAAAGAACTTTACAACCCGAAGGCCTTCATCATTCACGCGGAATTGCTGGATCAGGCTCTCGCCCATTGTCCAATATTCCCCACTGCTGCCTCCCGTAGGAGTAAGGACCGTGTCTCAGTTCCCTTGTGGCCGTTCACCCTCTCAGGCCGGCTACCTATCGTCGCCTTGGTGAGCCATTACCTCACCAACTAGCTAATAGGACGCGAACCCCTCCATTAGCGCATATAGCATTTACTTATCAATAGATGCCTATCAATAAGATTATGCGGTTTTAGCTCCCGTTTCCAGAAGTTATCCCCCTCTAATGGGCAGGTTATTCACGCGTTACTCACCCGTCCGCCACCTTACTCAGCTCCGAAGAGCCTTTGTGGTAGACTTGCATGTGTTAAGCATTCCGCCAGCGTTCATCCTGAGCCAGGATCAAACTCTTCAATCTATATTTTTTTACACCTTTTTGTCTTTTTCTTGGTTTGCTTTACTTCTCTCTATTAAGTTTTCAATGTCCTTTGCCCTCTCTCGAGGACGAGATTAATATTACCACACTTATCTCATTTTGTCAAATACTTTTTTTGCATTTTTTTATATTTTTACATAACATCCTTTGAAACCTTTTAAAATCAACGGATTATTCAACTTTATTTTTTCGATATATTTGATTTCTTCAATAAATATATTTTATTTTTTATTAAAATAAATATGCTTTTTTTACTTTTTTATCCCAAACACTACTTTTACACTTAAAAAATAAAAATAATAAAAACATTATAAACATTAATACTTTTTTATTTTTTTATACAAAAGTCTTCTATACACTAATGTATAGAAGACCTAAAATCAAATCTCTTTTCTAATTTCTTTTACAGATGCAACCATATTTTTTAGACTTTTTATAGCTTCTGATTCTGCTCTAGTTTTTAGTCCACAATCTGGATTTATCCACAATTTGTTAAGATCATTCTTTTCTATAATCTTTTTTATAACAATCTTAAATTCATCTATCCCAGGTACTCTTGGAGAATGAATGTCATATACGCCAGGCCCTATCTCTTTATCATAATTATTTTCTGCCAACACATCTAACATTGATAAATCAGATTTTGCAGCTTCTATAGTAATTACATCTGCATCCATAGATTTTATTTCAGATATTATATCTTCAAATTCACTATAACACATATGCGTATGAATTTGCGTTTTTAAATCAACTTTAAAATTAGTAACTTTGAAAGCTTTTATAGCCCAATCTAAATATTTTTCTTTCCAATCCTTCTTTCTAATTGGTAATTTTTCTCTTAGTGCAGCTTCATCTATTTGAATGATTTTTATGCCTGCTCTTTCTAAGTCTAAAACCTCTTCTTGGATAGCTAATCCTATTTGATACGCTATCTCTTCTAATGGTAAATCCTCTCTTGGAAACGACCAATTTAATATTGTTATAGGACCAGTAAGCATTCCTTTCAAAGGTTTTTTAGTTAAACTTTGAGCATAGCTTATCCAATCTACTGTAAACGCTTTTTTCCTTTTTATATCCCCAAAAATTATTGGTGGTTTTACCCCTCTTGTTCCATACGACTGAACCCATCCATTTTCCGTTATTAAAAAACCTTCTAAATATTCTCCAAAATACTCAACCATATCAGTTCTCTCAAATTCTCCATGAACCAATACATCTAAATCAATTTCTTCTTGTATTTGTATTACATTTTTGATTTTTTCTTTTATATACATTTCATATTCTTTGGAATTTATATCACCATTTTTATATTTTCTTCTAATTTTTCTAATTTCAACAGTTTGAGGAAAAGAACCTATTGTTGTAGTTGGTAATTTCGGTAAATTCAACACCTCTTTTTGTTTTATAATCCTCTCTTCAAATTTTTCTTTTCTATTAAAATCTTCTTCTTTTAGAACTTTAACCTCATTTCTAACATCTTCAAATTGAAATTCAGCCAATTCTTTCTTATCTTTTATTATTCCTTGATTTTGGATAAATTTTGAATTCTCTTTATAATTTTCGTCACAAAACAGTTCTTTTAACTCTTCTAATTCTTTTAATTTTTCTTCTGCAAAAGCTAAATATCTTTTATACTTTTTAGCTAACTTAGTTTCACTTTTTAACGTATATGGCACATGCAATAAAGAACACGATGTGTTAATTACCAAAGTATATTTTTTTATCTTATTCAATATATCTATGCTTTTTTTATAATCATTCTTCCAAATATTTTTTCCATTTACTAAACCAACAAACAAAGTTTTATTTTCTGAAAATCCATATTTATCAATTAATTCTAAATTTTTTTCTCCCTCTACAAAATCTAATCCAATTCCATAAAAATTTAAATCCAACAACTCTCTATATATATCTCTTACATCTCCAAAATAGGTTTGCAATATTATTTTAAGTTTTGACTCATCTTTCAAAATTTCATTATAAATAAGTTTAAAATTCTTAATATCTTCTTCTGTTAAATCTGTAACTAATATAGGTTCTTCTATTTGTAGATACTCAACTCCTAATTCATTTAATTTATCTATAACTTCAATATAAGCAGATGTTAACATCTGTACATACTCATCATAACTTTCCTCTGAACTAATTTTAGATAACTTCAAAAACGTTAATGGGCCAATCAGAACCGGTTTTGTATCCACTCCTATCTTTTTAGCCTCTAAATATTCATAAAAGATCTTATTTCCATTTAACTTAATTTCCATATCTTTTTTCAATTCAGGAACCAAATAATGATAATTTGTATTAAACCACTTTTTCATAGCTAACGCTTTTACATCTTTGTTTCCACTTTGATATCCTTTAGCCATAGCAAAATATGTGTCTAATTCATTCAATCCTAGCTCTTTATATTGTGTAGGTATCGCATTAATCAATATCATCGTATCTAACATAGTATCATAATATGAAAAATCATTTGATGATATAAATTCTATTCCATTGTTTTTTTGAATTTTCCAATGTCTTTCTTTTAATTTTTTTGCTTTTAATTCTAACTCATTTTGACTAATTTCATTTTTCAAATAGCTCTCTACCAATTTTTTTAGTTCTCTTTTTTCTCCTATTCTAGGAAATCCTATTGTCGAAATTTTAACCATTATTTCTCCTCCGTTTTTATTATTTTTTTACTTTTCATTACACTTATAAAAATAATAAAACAGAGGGAAAACAAAAACTTTTCACACCTCATAATATACCACCTTCCCTCCGAAGTTTTAAGAAATCTAAAAAGCAAATCCTATTTTTATGTTTTTTAGTTCTTAAAATAGAATTACTTTTTATAAATTAGGTAAGTCTCCTGACTTCGCATCATTCTCCCTTTCACCTTCCCAGATATTATATTTATCCAGTGGTATTTAAAAGTTCGTCCACGTCACAGTAGCGGGGGCTGCTCTAGATTTTCGCTAGATTCCTTGTTATGCTTTTTACAGCACCTAATTTATATTTTGCATTATATCAGAATTAGTTGATTAAGACAATAGTCTAATGTAAGAATATTTTAAAAGTTTAAAAATCTTTAGAGAACATTTAAATTACAAAAGGAGCGTTATAAATAACGCCCCTTTCGCATAACACCTTATATTCGTTTATTAATATTGATTATTTAATGTTATAGAATACTCCTTCTCCATTGTATTCTGCATTTTCTGCTAATTCTTCTTCTATTCTTAACAATTGATTATATTTAGCCATTCTATCAGTTCTTGAAGCAGAACCTGATTTAATTTGTCCAGCATTTGTAGCTACAACTAAATCAGCTATTGTAGAATCAGCAGTTTCTCCTGATCTATGAGATACAACTGCAGTTTGTCCTGATCTTTTTGCCATTTCAATAGCATTTAAAGTTTCTGTTAATGTACCAATTTGGTTAAGTTTTATAAGAATTGAGTTTGTAGCTCCTAATTCAATTCCTTTTGATAATCTTTCTGTATTTGTAACATATAGATCATCTCCAACTATTTGGATTTTATCTCCTAATTTCTTAGTCATTTTAACCCAACCATCCCAATCATCTTCAGCTAATCCATCTTCTATTGAAATTATTGGATATTTTTCTACTAATTCTGCATAATAATCTATTAATTCATCTGTAGTTCTTATTACTCCTTCTCTTGCAAAGTTATATTTTCCATCTTCTGTATAAAGTTCTGATGCAGCAGTATCAAGAGCCAATTTAATATCTTTTCCTGCTTCATAACCAGCAGCTTTTACAGCTTCTAATATAATTTCTATAGCTTCTCCTGCTCCATTTAATTTAGCTGGTGCATATCCACCTTCATTACCTACAGCTGTAACATCTCCGTTTGCTTTTAAAATTTTTCCTAATGCATGGAAAATTTCAGCTACCATTCTTAATCCTTCTCTGAATGATTTTGCTCCTACTGGCATTACCATAAATTCTTGAACATCAACTGCTGAATCTGCATGAGATCCACCATTTAATATATTCATCATAGGAACTGGTAATTCTTTTGCATTTGTTCCACCTATATATCTATATAAAGGCATTCCTAATGCTGCTGCTGCTGCTCTTGCAACTGCTAAAGATACACCTAATATAGCGTTTGCTCCTAATTTCCCTTTATTTGGAGTACCATCTAATTCAATCATTAATTTATCAATAGCAACTTGGTCTAATGCATCCATACCAATTACTTCTCTTGCTATTATTTCATTTACATTTTCTACTGCTTTTAATACACCTTTTCCTAAATATCTTGCTTTATCTCCATCTCTTAATTCTACTGCTTCATGTACACCTGTAGAAGCTCCACTTGGAACAGCTGTTCTTCCCATTGCTCCACCTGATAAATAAACATCAACTTCTATAGTTGGATTTCCTCTTGAATCCAATATTTCTCTAGCATAAACCTCATCAATAATAGTTACCATCTTTCTATCGACCTCCTATTTTTTTAGTCTTCTTAGAAATTACGAAGACTTATGTTATTGCTATTTTTCTATTTAGAAATAACTTAAAAACAATTAATCAATTTAATAATAGAATATTAAACATCTTAAATATTTTTATAATTAAATTTGAGAAATTATTCCTTAAGCATTCTTTCATGTTCTGAGCAATTCAATTTTAACACATTTTAATATCTATGTAAAGTAATTTTTTTCTCAATCTTTTTCAATTTTTCCTCTATTGTAATAAAAAAATAAGCTACGCTTTATCTAGTAAAATATAAATATTTTTCTAAATTTTCAGCTCCTAAAAAATTTTGCTTTGAAAAATCAGATATTTCAAAAACAGCGCAGCTTGTTTTCTGAATTAATTTATATTTTCCTAGCAAATTAAAAAGAAAGCCTACTTTTCAGCAAACTTTCTTAATTTTTTCATTTTATCATTATCTTTTAACTATTATACTTCGTTATCTACTTTTTTCTTAGTTCTATCAACCACAGGTGTAGCTCTTCTAACTTCATCTCCATCTGCAGATACTGCAACTACAGGTAATTCATAATGCCCAATCGGCAAAGCATATCTACAACTAAATGTCCCGTCTGAATTTAATTTCACTTCTCTTCCCATAACCGTTAATTTAGCATCTGGTTCTGTTGCTCCATATAAGATTAGTTCTGTACCAACTTTTAGCCAAAAATCTTTATTTTTTCCATTATCTTTTTCAATATTTCCTTTTGTTGCTTCTCCTTGTGAAATACTTAAGCTTCCAGCCGATAAACTTCCCACTGATAAACTTCCTGCGCTAATACTTCCTGCTGTTATTGATCCCATTGCATTTTCTAAATGAGCAATCAATTTCTCTCTTCTTACTCCTTTTTCTAAAAATAATTTTTTTAATAAAAGGGCAACCATTTGCTCAGAAGAACCAAGAACTGCTCCAGAAGCTCCCATTCCACCTATCCATTCTCCATTTACAATTCTTCCTGCTGCTGATTTATCTAATATTTTTTTGAAATATTCTTCTACTATCATCCACTCTTCATCTACAACATTAGATATTTGATTACTTGGAGTTCCTACACTATTCGATCTTGATAATGTTATAAATTCATTATTAGAAGTTTTTAATCCTATATCTGCAATATAGGTAGCTTTTGGATTTAATCCTCCTATAAACCATTCTCTTACACCATCTGGCAACTCTACATCAAAATAATTATTTGCATTTGTTCCATCAAATTCTTTTAAAGTCACATCATACATTCTAATTGTAGGTTTTGATGCCTTTATATTCTCTTCTCCATATTGTTGTTTTGTTTTGTCAAAAACTTCTTGACTTATTTCCCAATACGCATATGCCCATTGAGGATTTTTTGGCATTAATACTATTTTATTATCTCCATACCCTTCTGGCAACGGATCTCCATCAAAAAATACTGATCTTAGTCCCTCTTCTTTTTTTGTTTGTATATTTTCACCTGTTGTTCTATTTGCTAAAGAAACATCCAAACTAGATGGCAATACTTTGTCTGATGATCCTCCACCTACCATTGGTGTTCCTAAATCTAAAATTTCAGCTTCTATTTGTGTTTTACCTTCATCTAAAATAATAGAAGATAGAGCACTAAAAAGTTCCTCTTTTGTCATTTCAGTTCTACCTTTTACTTGATATTCCCTTGCTAATTCATATAACTCTTCTTTTGTTAAGTTTTTTAAATTTTCAATTTTCATAATTGTTCCTCCCATTCTAAATTTTAGGATCACAAATTGTCCTAAAAAAGCATCTATATTTTACTATATTTAAATATTATTGTCAAATAACTTAAAAATATATTTTTACCTAATATAATAACTGCCACGAACTATAAATTCATGGCAGTTTTTTATATTTTTATTTACATTTTTTTCTTATTTTTATAATGCAGCGAGTCTCCCCATTCTCCGTATCCTATTTTATCTCCTACTCCTTTTATTCTGTTTTCCAAACAAGCTTTACATTCAACAGCGTTATCATCAATACAAGGTTTGTTATCATAAAGTTGATAATCTTTTCTATAATTTTTATGCGTTATCACTGGCATTATAATATTTGCTCCTGCTTTTAATCCAGCTTCTCTTCCAACGGGATTTAAAGCTTGTAGTGCTGTTGTAGCCGCTATATTTATATCTTTCAAATAAATTCTTGTTAAAGCTATCATTTTTAATCCTAATTCAAATCTCTTTTTCTTTATCTCTTTTGAATTTTGAGCTATTTCTCCTATTGGCGTTTTTTCACTAACAATATATGGGCCCATTCCTATCATATCTATGTCCATATCTTTAAAAAACAGTATGTCATCCACTAAATCTTCTTCTGTTTGTTCTGGAAGACCTATCATTACTCCTGTACCTACTTGATACCCTATTTTTTTTAAATCTTTCAAACAGTTTATTCTAGTTTCAAATTTATGATCTGCAGGATGTAATTTATTATACAGCTCTTTATTAGATGTTTCTATCCTCAATAAATAACGATGTGCCCCTGCATTATACCATTTTTCATACGTTTCAAATGTTTGTTCTCCTAAAGATAAAGTAATTCCTAGCTCTCCATTACTTAATTTCTTAATTTTTTCTATCAAACCAGTTACAAATTCAATATATTCTTCATCTTGTCTTTCACCCGATTGCAAAACAAGAGAGCCATAACTGTTTTCATATGACCATTTAGCACTTTCCAAAATCTCTTCTTCACTCATAGTAAATCTGTGGACATCGCTATTACTTTTTCTTATCCCGCAGTAATTACAATTTTTTTGACAAATATTACTAAACTCTATAATCCCTCTATAATAAACTTTATCTCCTACATTATCTAATTTTATTTTATATGCTTTTTTATATAATTCTTTTAATTTTTCTTCATTTTCTTCTTTCATAAAAGATAATATTTCATTTCTCCCAAGCTCTTTTTCATTTGATACACTACTCATTTTTACCACCTTGCCTTTTTTTATTTTATTTCCATCTATATATTTTGAATCGCCAAATAATATTCGCAGGAATTACAATTCAAATATACATACGATTTCAACAATAAAATTATAACATATTTTTTTATTATTTTGAACTATTTTTTATAAAAAAAGTAAACAATTTAGTGAGTGCCGCAACTGCAACTAGAGCCAGAAAAAGCTTTCATTATGCTTTCATCAGTTCCATCAAAATAATTTATAACTTTTTCAGTACAAATATCACTACATTTTGTACATCCTACAGGACATTTTTCAGAATTAATTAAATTTATTTGATTATTTTCATTCACTAAAAGTCCTAAAGGACAAACTACCACACACGCCATACATTTTGTACATTTTCCACTAATTATAGGATACCAATTTTTTGCCATTTTTCCCTCCAAATTTTATTTTTTTATTTCCTAAAGTTTTTTTATCTTATATCGATAAATATAATATCCAAAGATATATCTCCCCGATGTATCTTAAAGAATGTTAAAAATTACAGAAATAGTATTTTTAACATTCAAATCCATGATATTTAGAAGAATAGGGCTTTTACCAGCTCTATTCTTCTATAAAAACATCCCGTTTCGGATGATTTAAAGAACGTTTAAAAAATAAGTTTCTTGTATTTTGTTATAAAAACGCTTTAATCGTTGCGTATTTTATAATAAAATGATAAGGTTGTTTTTAAATCGTTCCTAAGAAAGAGCTTAGTGTAGCTCTTTCTTTATTTTTTGTACTTTATTTTTTAATCTCTCATCAAATTCTTTAATGTATATTATTGGATCTTTCGGATTTATTAATCTAGTTATATCTTCTCCATTTACAAATTTTGTTATTGCTCCTCCACCTATCCCTATTGTAGTTTGATTTTCTTCTATTACTTGGATATTAAACACAGATTCTTTCCCTTTTACTGAATAACCTATATTCTCTCCCCAATCAGCACTATTTTTTTGTCTATACATATAATAAGGAGCTAATTTTTTTTCATTTAAAACCTCTTTTAATGCTTTTTCTAATTTTTCTCCATTCAATTCTTCAATTTCATGCCCTTTTTTATATAATTTAGATGCTTTTTTTAATGCTAACATATGAATTGTTAAATTTTCCATATCATATTTTTTTATATTTTTTATTGTTTCCAAAATATCTTCTGTTGTTTCTCCTGGAAGTCCGATAATAAAATCCATATTTATTATAAGCCCTATCTTTTTAGATATTTCATACATTTTATCAAATTTTTCTCTATTAAACACTCTATTCACTTTCATTAAAGTATCCTCATTAAACGTTTGAGGATTAAGGCTAATTCTATCAACTCCATATTTTTTTAATATTTCCAGTTTTTTTTCATTTAAAACATCACTTCTTCCTGCTTCAAAAGTAAATTCCTTCAAATTAGAAATATCGAAATTTTCTCTGACTTTTTTCAAAAGAGATTCCATTTCATATTCAGATAATATAGCCGGAGTTCCTCCACCTATATATATCGATTCTATTCCCACTTCTAATTCTTTTGTTAATTCACCAATTATTTTTATTTCTTCCAATAGTTTTTCCAAAAAATCTCCATAACGCTCTCCCATTTTTCCTTTTTTTTCATACGAAGCAAATGAACAATATGTACATTTTGTGGGACAATATGGTATCCCTATATAAACAGTTATAGCTTTTCTATTTAAATATTTTAGTTCAGTCTCAACTATTTCTAATAACAGATCTATCTTATCCTCTGATACTAAATATATTTTTTCTAATAAATATTTGATTTTATCTATTGAAAACCTTTTATCCATAAATTTTCTGACTAATTTTGTTAATCTTACTCCAGTTAGTGATCCCCATTTATATTTTTTGTCATATAGTTTTAATAATCCTGATTTTGCCATAATTTTTTTCTGTTCTTCAAATCCATCTATATTGCTTTCTGAAAATTTGATTTTTTTATCTTCTTTTTTTAATTCTAATATAATTTCTTTATTTTCTTTTATTAAATTTATCTCTATATTATCGTCTTTAGCTTCTGGAATTAATATTCTAATAAACTCTTTTATACCTGCTATTTTTAATTCAAAATTTGATTTTATTATTTTTATCACCTCTCTTAATTTATTTTATTTTTATTATATCATATTTATCAAATTTTATGTATAGGTTATTGTGACATTATACACAATAAAATTTAAAATAAAAACAGACGACTTAATATACTGTACCCTATAAGATGGACATTTAAAAAAAAGTTGCATCAGATATGGTATTTTTATATAATATCTATAATGTTAATTTAATAGATTGGAGGATTTCATGAGCAACAAAATATTCACAAAAAAAGAGATTGAAATTTTATCAAAAAATAAATATGTCAAAACTATAAGTTCTAAGGCAATCACATATACATCAGAATTCAGAAGAATTTTTATTGCAGAAAGTCAAGATAAAATTTTACCTAGAGCAATATTTGAAAAATATGGATTTGACGTACAAGTATTAGGGATGAAAAGGATTCGATCAGCAGCAGCAAGATGGAGACGTGCCTATAAAGAGCAAGGAGTATTAGGGTTAGATGATAGAAGAAAAGAGAACTCTGGACGACCTTTAGAAAGAGAGCTATCTTTAGAAGAGAAATATGAAAGGCTTCAAGTAAAAAATGATTATCTTCAAGCGGAGATTGATTTGCTAAAAAAGCTAGACGTGCGAGAAAGAGAGGTGAACGGTAAATTAATTGAATTATCGCCATCAGAAAAGTTTGTTATAATCAAAGATGTAATAGAAACAAGTGGTGTAAAAAATATTATAAAATATTTATGTGAAGTTGCAGAAATTTCTAGAACAAGTTATTATAACTATTTGTCTGAAACTTCCAAAACAAATAAAAGCAATCAAGAATTAGAAGATGAAAAAGCAAGAGATTTAATCATAAAAGCATATGAATTCAAAGGTAGGCAAAAGGGAGCTAGACAGATAAAAATGACTTTAGAAAATGAATTTGCTACAATTTTTAATCTGAAAAAAATCAGAAGAATTATGAAAAAATATAGTATTGTATGTACGATTAGAAAGGCAAATCCTTATAAGAGAATAGCAAAGGCTACAAAAGAGCATACAACTATTCCAAATAAATTGAATAGGGAATTTAAACAAGAAATACCAGGGAAAATATTATTAACAGATATAACATACCTATCATATGGTAATGGTCAACGTGCGTATTTATCAACTATTAAGGATAGTTCAACAGGAGAAATACCTGCATATGTATTATCTAAAAATATTAAGTTAGAAATTGCAACAGAAACAATAAGAACTCTTATGGAAAACAAAAGCTTTAAAATTCATAAGGATGCATTAATACATTCTGATCAAGGAGTCCATTATACAAGCCCAACATTTCAAAAATTAGTTAAAAATAGTGGCTTAGATCAGTCAATGTCAAGAAGAGGTAATTGCTGGGACAATGCTCCTCAAGAATCATTTTTTGGCCACTTTAAAGATGAAGCAAATATTAAAGAATGTAATACATTTGAAGAATTAATTAATGAGATTGATGATTATATGGATTATTATAATAATTATAGATGTCAGTGGGGATTAAAAAAGATGACTCCTATAAAATATAGAAATCATCTTTTAGAAAATAAATCAGCTTAACTACTTTTTTTTAAAATGTACTTGACAAAGGGTACAGATTATAAAAGTCGCCTGTCAAATATAAAACTTTTTTTATTTTAGTGCAAAACTACCATTTCATTAGTGCTAAGATCAAATGTAGCTGAACCATTTGAAACGCTTACACTATCACTTCCTAAAATACTTTGATAAGTTCCATTAGATTTAGCTAAACCGCTAACAGATAATGTAGTATGAGCTCCTCTATTCACCGCAACTGTTACTACATCATTTCCATCAACTCTTTCAAATACAAGTACATCATCATTTACCCATTTTTCATTATACGCACCTTTTTGTACAGCACTGCTATTTGCTCTTAAATTTGATAATTTCCCAAGTTCACCATATAACGGTGTAGTTGTATCAAATGAAGGCATCATTTCTCTATTCCAAGGATCTTCTCCTGTTTTAACTTGCCCAAATACAACTTCTTGATTTCCATTAGATGTATATTGCTCCGTTCCATAATAAACAACAGGTATTCCTGGTAGCACTTCCAAAAGTTCTATCCCTAAATCTATTCTTTGTTTCATATAATTTTCATCATTCCAACCTTTTACATATTTCAAATATGTTGCTGTTCTTCTAGCATCATGATTGTCCATAAATGTTGGTTGCCAATCTGGTGAATTAAATTCATTTGCTCTTTGTTTTACATAATTACTTAAATCTTTCATTGTTGAATCATCTGCTATAGCTCCTTCTATTTTGTATTTCATTTGGAAATCCAACACTGCAGATCCAGAACTGTTTGCAAAATTTATAGAAGCTGAATTTCCTGCTCCAGCATCATACCATTCTCCAAAGAAATATACACCTTGAGTTCTATGTAATGTATTTATTGCATAATCATTCAAAGTAGTAGTAAATTCTTTTATAAAGTCTCCATCAATATGTTTTACTGCATCTAGTCTAAACGCATCAACTCCTGCATCCATCCATTTTTCTGCCGCTCCAATTAAATAATTTTTTGTTAATTGACTTTTATGACAGAAATCTGCTAATCCATACATATCTTTTACTATATAATTAGGATAAATATCCCAATCTCCTGCCGCTGCATCTATACCGCCATTATGATGATAATAATTTCCATAAGCCCATTGTTTTCCACCCATATCAAAATATCTTGTCGGTCCATCATTTGGATGATCTGTTAATTTAACTCCATCCTTATATAACGCTCCATATTCATCAGTATATGCAGGATTAGAGTGATTTAAAGCAAAATCTAAAACTAATTTCATCCCTCTTTTTTCCATTTGTTTATCTAATTCTTTAACTAAAGCCCAATCTCCTAAATGTTCATCAACTTCATAAAAATCTTTCGCCCAATATCCATGATATCCAACTTGGTCATAAGTTTCGTCTACTCCATCTGTATTATCCACTAATGGAGTTACCCAAACTGCTGTTATTCCCATATTTTTTAAATAATCAAGTTTATTTATAAGCCCTTGTATATCTCCACCAAAATATTTTCTCCAATTGCTCTTATCTGCTGAATATTGCGCTGGATTATTTCCATTATTGTTAGATGGATCTCCATCGCTAAATCTATCAGTCATTAAGAAATAAATTGTTCTTCCTCTCATATCTACAACTGGAGGTACAATTTCTGTTGCTGTTATTTCTTTTGTAGTTTCATTAAATATTATTTTATATTCTTTATCCCCTGCTGGGACAGAAGATGCATAAGTTTCGCTTTCATCATCATTCACTATGCTAAATGCTACATCAGCTCCAAAAGTAACAGTTATTTCTCCATTAGTTAAAATATCTTTTCCAAAATTGTTTGCTGCACCTTTAAAATACCAGCTAGGTCCAACTTGTTCTGCTGCTGTTATTGTTTTTGTCCCTGCATCAAATGCTACTAAATAATTAGTGTTAGCATTCAAACTGTAATCTGCTGTTGGATAATTTTCTGTCCAGTCTCCATAATGATCTATTTTAAATCTTGGTCCGCCTCCATCATCTCCAGCTCCTGTTGTTATTGATGTCTCCCATTTTCCTGTTGTACTATTATAAGTAAGTGCATCTGCTGCCCAACCATTAAAGCTTCCTCTTATAAACCATCCATCCTCTGGAGTTGTTTGCTCTGTAGCTGTTATCGCTTTTGTTGTTTCGTTAAATGTTATTTTATATTTTTTATCTCCTGCTGGGACAGAAGATGCATAAGTTTCGCTTTCATCATCATTCACTATGCTAAATGCTACATCAGCCCCAAAAGTAACAGTTATTTCTCCATTAGTTAAAATATCTTTCTCAAAATTATTTGCCGCACCTTTAAAATACCAGCTAGGTCCAACTTGTTCTGTTGCTGTTATCGCTTTTGTACCTGCATCAAATGCTACTAAATAATCACTGTTAGCATTCAAAGTATAATCTGCTGTTGGATAATTTTCTGTCCAATCTCCATAATGATCTATTTTAAATCTTGGTCCGCCTCCATCATCTCCAGCTCCCGTTGTTATTGATGTCTCCCATTTTCCTGTTGTACTATTATAAGTAAGTGCATCTGCTGCCCAACCATTAAAACTTCCTCTTATGTACCAAGCATCTACAGGATTACCTTTCGGAGTCGCTGTTATTGCTTTTGTATCATCATAAAATACAATTGTATAAGTTTTATTTGCATCTACTGTATAATCTTGAGCTGGATACGATTCCGCCCAATCTCCATAACGATCTATCTTAAATCTTGGTCCGCCACCACTATCTCCATTTGCAAAAGTTACTTCCAATTCCCATTTATGATTCCCTTGATACGTCATTTGTGTGCCTTGCCACGAGTTAGCGCTCCCCTTTAAATAAGCTTGATTCCAGTCTGCATAAATCCCCATTGTGAAAACTAAAAATGCAGTAATCAAAATTGATACTCTCTTCATCTTTCTTCCTCCTTATAATTTTGTTTTGATTTTGATTGTTATTTTCTTTTAAAGAACATTACAACCTTTTTAAGTGCTTAGCAACAATTAACTATAGCAATTTTGTTTCAAAAAAAATTATTTTTATTTTCAATGAATACTAACCTTCAGAAATCATTTTTAAACTTAATGTATATTTTTTTATACACAATGCAACTTTTTTTACCCATCTTTTCACTTACGATTATTTTTTAACCAATGATTAAATTATTAAATAATAAAAAAAAGCTTAATTTTAACGGCTATTTTTAATATAATTTAATATTTTGAACTGTTCCAGCATTTTTTGAACTATATTTGCTACTGAATGTTTAACTATTAACCGCAGAAACGTTTGGAAAATAATTTTTTTATATTTTGTTATAAAAACGCTTAAAGAATATTTAAAAAATAAGTTTTTCATATTTTGTTATAAAAACGCTTAAATCATTGCGTATTTTAGAACAAAATTAGGAAGGTTATTTTTAAATCATTCCTAAATCATTGCATATTTTAGAACAAAATAGAAATGTTGTTTTTTTAGCTATTCCGCAGTTATATTGTAGTTATATTATAGATAGAAATTTCTATCTAAAAAAAAGGAGGATGTAAAATGAAAAACATCAAAATGAAACTTCTACTTCTGTTGGCAATACTACTTTCTACACTATCTTTTGGGGAGGTTGCTGCTACTCATATCTACCATAATCATATGCCCAATTTTTGGCCATTTTATGATGTAGAAACTTATAACAGTACTAATGTTGGGGACCCTGTGAGATATATGTATGACGGGCAGGTAATAAATGCTAAAATTAATCCACCTGCAAATTGGTTCTTTTTACCAGATGGAAGTGCTACGCCTCATGATGATCTTGTTGCTTATTATACCCATCATGCAAAAACAGGTGCATATCTATCTTGGCCAATGGATACTGCTAATGGTAATCATGACAGATATCCAAAAAGTCAAACTCAAGTAACAATGTCTGGTGCTGTAATTACCAATGTAGAAAGTTTTGCAGAATTAAACAATGTCTCAGGATATGAAAATGATAACTGGGGACAATATTGGAGAGATGTCCATTACGGAACAAGAACAACAAATGGATTTCCTGCTCTTGATTTAATTCATTTTACAGGTCATCATTCTATGGGACCATTAGTTGGAAAAGATTTTTTTTTAAAAGATTTAATATATCAAAATGTAGTTTTATCAAGACCATATTTTTTAGGAGATGGATTTAAATCTTCCAAAGGATATTTTCCTACAGAATTAGGTTTTTCAGAAAGATTAATACCTACTCTTGCAAAATTAGGTGTAAGCTGGTCTGTGTTAGGAAACGTTCATTATTCACGTGCTTTAAAAGATTATCCTTATTTAAACGATCCTGGAAAAGATTGTTTAGTATCTCCGCCAAATAGAGCAGATATGAGAAATACTGATACATATGGTGGTTCATGGGTTGATAGACATATGTTTAATGAGCAGCAAACAACATATAATAAATTCCCTTTTGCTTCTATTCCGCATTATGTAAGATATATTGATCCCGAAACAGGAGCTGAATCAAAAATAGCTGGAATACCTGTTGAACAAGCTGGTTCATGGGAAGAAGGATATCAAGGAAGTGTTTCTGGAGGTTTTTTAAAACAATTTGAAGGTAATACAAATGGAAGAGAACAATATTTCGTTGTTGCTCACGATGGAGATAATTCTTCTGGAAGAGCTGGAGATGGTGGAACTTGGGCAAATTCTGGAAATGTAACTTATGCTGAAAGTGGTATTGAAGGTATCGGAGTAGACGAGTATCTATTAGCTCATCCAATTCCACAAGATGATATAGTTCACGTGCAAGATGGTTCTTGGATAGATACAAGAGATTCTTCGTCTGATCCAACTTGGTATCATTGGCATATACCTATGGGAATTTGGAAAGGTCAATTTGCAGATTTCAACAGAATAAATGGTACAAATTATTCTCCTAAAAAAAACCTAGATGGAGTTGAAGAAGGGCATACAGTTTCATTTGAATATGGTTACCATTATTTAGAAAGAAACTTTGCTTTATTACAAGCTGCTGAAAACTATGCTAAAACAGCTGAACAAATATGGTTAGACAGCCATCCAAACTACTGGCATCCTACATCTCAATTAGATTATGAAATAGTTGGAGCTAACAACACTGCAAATCAGCTTAATCCATATATGTATTCATTCCCTGTAAAAGGAGATTCTAATAACGATTACGCCGGCGGAGCTAATCCAGCTGAATTAGGTTGGTATTTCTTAACAGCATCTATTGATTCTGGTTTTGGATATTATGATGAGAATGTAGATGATGGTGTAAAACCTACTGTTTCGTTTGATCAATCTCTTTATTTTTCGAAACCATATGTAGAAGCTAACTTAGCAAATGATAAAACAGGTCCTTCTGTATGGTGGCCACAAAGATATCCATACAATCCTGGAAGTGCTAATAAAAGTAAAGCTGAAGGATGGACATTACAATATTTTGATAACAATTTTGGAATATACACATATGCGTTTGATGCAAGTGGAATACAAAATATAAAAGTGAAGATTAGAACCCATTCAGAAAAATGGGCAGACCCTAAAGACAGAACTTACCAAGTATATGACCCACAAAAATTATCTAATCAAGGTGTGCCAGAAATAAATCCTGCTAACGTTGGAAATTGGGTAGAATATCCTATGACTAAAAGAAGTTTACAAGATTCTATAAATGGAGTAGATTGGCAACCTTCAGGAAAAGAGATGATGAATATAGTCTCTGCTCAAGAGATAGGAGATATGTATTATTCATATATCGGAGATTATAGAGATCAGCTTATAGATTATTATATAGAAGCTACAGATTCAAAAGGAAACATTACAAAAAGTAATATTCAACAAGTATATGTTGGTGCTGGAAAATATAAAAATGTAGATGATAAAATTATAGAAGATGTAAATGGAACTATAGAAGGAACATATCCATTTGTTACTAATGTATCTCCTGAAAGAAAAATTGATTTATATGTAGAAAACATTGAATCAAACAGTGTAAATGTTGAATATGTAAAAGAAGATGGTAGCTGGAGCAGTATGAAACTTATGGATTCTGTCTCTGCTGATCCAAAATACAAACATACAGTTATAACTTTTAGGTCAGAAAATAGTTCTACTAAAATAAGATATACAGATAATAACGGTTCTTCTTGGAAGCCTTCTGCTAGCGGCGTTGATGTTTCAACTGGAACATACACAATCTATTCAGATAATTCTATACAAGCTGGAGCTCCTAGTGGAATATCTTTCACTACTACCATTTATTATAAAGGTGCTCTTGGAACTAATATACATTGGGCTCCAACAGATGAGGCTGGTACACCTATAGAGAGCGAATGGACTATCGCTCCAGGCGACCCTATGGAAACAAGCGATATCTATGGTTATGTTTCAAAAACTTTAAATTTAGGTATGCACAATAAAGCAATGGTATGTTTTAACCAATCTGGAAGCAATTGGGATTCTGACCATTTATTTAATTCAGGAACTTGGACTTATGAAGCTGGTGTTATCACATCAGGAAAACCTTCAGAAGTCATAAATTATCCTGCAATACCTTCTGGAGTAGCAGGAACGGCTCTTTCTATTTCAGAATTAAAAATCAATTGGGATAGTGCTCAATATGCTACTTCATATAAATTATATATGTCTAGTTCTACAAATGGTGTTTTTAATGAAATTACTGATACTACTAATTTAGAGTATACTGTGACTGGATTAAATGAAAATACAACATATTATTTTAAAGCAAAATCATTTAATAGCAATGGAGAGTCTGATTACTCTAATGTTATTTCTGCTACTACACAAAAGTTGAACTATCCAGAAATACCTTCTGGAGTAGCAGGAACGGCTCTTTCTACTTCTGAATTAAAAATCAGTTGGGATAATGCTCAATATGCTACTTCATATAAATTATATATGTCTAGCTCTACAAATGGTGTTTTTAATGAAATTACTGATACTACTAATTTAGAGTATACTGTGACTGGATTAAATGAAAATACAACATATTATTTTAAAGCAAAAGCATTTAATAGCAATGGAGAGTCTGATTATTCTAATGTTATTTCTGCTACTACACAAAAACAAGCTGTAGATGGTTGGTTCATTAGAGGTAGTTTTAATAGTTGGGGGACTGATGCTTTAACTTTTAATAGTTCTAATGGTAAATGGGAAATAACTATTACTACTGGGAATGGCGATAGTAATGGTGGTCCTAGATTCAAGATCGATCATTTTGGCGATTGGAGCGAAAATTATCCGAATGATGATTATAGTTTAGATACTAACTCTAGTTATAAAATTGAATTTGATGCTAGTAGCAAGGCTATAACAGCTACTTTGCAAGGTAATCCAGCAGACAATTGGTATATTAGAGGTAGTTTTAATGGTTGGGGAACTGACGCTTTGAGTTTTAATAGTTCTACTGGTAAATGGGAAATAACTGTTACCACTGGAAATGGCGATAGTAACGGTGGGCCTAGATTTAAGATTGATCATTTTGGTGATTGGAGTGAAAATTATCCTAATGCTGATTATGGATTGAATTCTAATAGTAGTTATATTATTGAGTTTGATGCTAGCAGTAAGGCTATAACAGCTACTTTGCAATAGAGGGTAATAAGAAAAAAGAACAGAAGAAGCCGGTTAGCATATTGCTAACCGGCTTTTTTTAGTTTCCGCCTGCTTCTTCTCTTCCTGTTATTTGAGAGCCTCCTGTTGTTTCTACATTTACGTTTATTTCTCTTTTTTCATTTTTGGATTTAGCTTTTATATCAGTTTGTATTATTTTTGATATTAAATATTTTCTTGTGTATGTTGCTTTATTCCCCAGATTATCATAAACATCTATACTAAAAGTTACTGTTTGTCCAAATAATCTAGAATTATTTGCTAATGTAAATGTTGCAAATTTTTCAGGTATAATACTATCTGCAACCGGCGTAGAACTAGGTGTTGTTGATACCTCAAGCCCACCATTTATCGAAATAGCGACACTAGTAGTAATCCCATCTGTAGTAGTTCCCTTTAATGTAATTCCTGAAATTTTATATACTCCAGCCTGTTCTGTTATTACTGATAAATCTATTGGCATTTTATAAGTATATGAATTATTTGTTGAACTACTTGGCTCAATTGTAGCTGAACCTATCAAAATTGGATTTTCTGATCCAACTATTGTATCTACTACTATTGTATCATATATATAACTAGCAGATATATTTCCTGCCTTATCTACCGCCCATACATATACATCATTTCCGTTATTTTGGTTATCTACCAATCCACTAACTTCAAACGCATTATAAGTGTTATCAAATGCACTTATCGAAGACGTTGTAGTTACAAATACGCCACCTATTGGATTAGTGCTATTAGCTTTTCCTATAAATCCTGTAGTATCAGGAGACCACGTTGCTCCATTACGTAATACTCCCATATATGCACTACTATTTGTTGTGTACGCAGGATCTGTTTCGCTCTTTATTACATCACTGGCATCACCAGGCCATCCATTTACTGCCTCTTCTGGTATAGCTTGAATAGCTCCTGATATAGTTGGTGAAGTATTATCTAAGTTAATATGCTTTGTTACAGTTGTTGAATTTCCAGCCATATCTGTCACTGTAAATGTAATTACTACAACCTGAGATGTATGCACTCCTGAATCTGTTACTTTTATATGTGTTGTATCTGTAGAATTATTGTCTCCAATTTGTATTGTACTTGGTGTTGTTGATATAGTTCCTGTATATACTGTATTCATTGTTGTATTATTTAACAATCCAAGATAATCAACTGTTTTGGTTTGTACAGCATATTCTGCCACATCTGCTGTAAGTTTAATTTCATCTCCAGCTTTTACATATTTAGGATTAATAATAGGATTAAATCCATTTTTATCTACTACTTTTATAGCTGAAAAACTTGTTATACTTGGTGGTTTTGTATCTACATATAGCTCTGCTTTTTTATTAAAATAGGATATATTTCCTGCTTTATCTATTGCTACAAAAGCATTTTCAGTTGTATTTTCTACTTTTTTACTTTGATAATATCCATCACTTGGACTATAAACCTCAGATAAATCCCCTGTATATGTATTATCATTTTTAGTTAAACTTATATTATATATTTTAAAATCATCATTCACTATATGTGCAGAATCTAATCTTGGCAAATCTGATTTACTTCCATCATAATTTCCCCAAAATACAAATCCTTCAACTCCAGATTCATCATCTGCACTAGCATTTATAGTAAATCCAGGAGTCTTTGTCCGTATTGCCTGTGCTGTAGTTGAATATACAACTCCATTTAAAGTATTAATCGTAAAATTACTTGGCGGTGTATCATCTATCACTATTGGTATTTCTACGCTTGTTTTATTTCCTGCTAAATCTTCTACTGTTACTATTAACTTTGTTTCTCCTGATACTAATTTTAAATTATTAGAACTTATAGTATCATTACCCCATGTAATTGTATAATTATTATCCGTTCCGCCTGTTTTTGAACTCCATTCTTTTGAAGTAGTCCCGAGTTTAGCCAAAGTATTATCTTGAGATAAATTTGCTTCTACAACATCTGCTGTTATTTTAATATCATTTCCTGTTTTTCCATATATTTTAACTATATTAGTTGTATTTGAAGTAAAGGTAGATTTATTTGTAGCTATAGTTGTATCTCCTGTATCTGTATTCCATAAATTATATATATTTATATTTTTTACATTTATCTGATTTATTACTGGTGGAGTTTTATCATATATTATATTCTTAATTATTTCTATCCATGCACTTTCATTAGATGCCCTATCTCTCACTTGAGCTTCTATAGAATATTCTCCTTCTGTTACTCCACTTGGTAAATCTATATACCCTCCTTCTGTTGGCTTATATGTTTTCCAATTAGTATTTATCTCATTAGCATCTTTTATAAATTTTAGTTTTATTTGTGCTATTCCACTTCCTTTGTCTGTTGCATCTAATAATATTTTTATCTTGTCAGAAGATAAAAAATATTTAATTCCTCCATTTGTTGTCGTTTTTACTTTTTTATAACTACTTCCCTTTTCTTGCCATATTGTATCTATCCCATTTATAACTGGTTCTTTAGTATCATATACATATTCAACCTCTGCATCTGGAATAGGTGTTGTATTATAAACACTATCAGTTAATACAAACTTTAATTTATGCTCTCCATCTTCATAAAAATTGCTATTATCATTACATATATTTCTTATAGCTCCAAAAGTAGTTATTTTTCCTGTAATCCCTGAATAAATATTATTCCAATCAACTCTTGTTATAGAAGAGCCATTCCCATCTTTTTTATTTTCCCAGTCAATATCTCTTTTTATATTTTTATCTAAACCAACAGCAAAATATTTTATTCCAGAACCTGTTCCTGTTTGACTTCTATCTTCTGCAACTATTCTTATTTTAACTTTGCTCGATTTAATATTAAAATATTTTCTCCATTTATCATCAGAATCACTTGTTTTATTTTCTATTTCCTTTATACTTTGTACTAAATTACTTTTCAAATCTTTATTGGATATTATTATATCATTTACCACTGGAGGTTGATTATCTAATTTTATACCTGTAACTTTTTTCTCCATTTGGTTTAAAGCTGTATCTTGAGCTACAATGCTTACTTTAAATAATTTTTTATCTACTGTTATTTTATCCATAAGAGTTTTTACAGGAACCCTTAATGTGAAATAGTACCACTTTTTCCCATCTTCTACTTTTAACTCTATATTATCTTTTATAATTTTAGAATATATATTTTCTCCTTCTGACATAGCATTAGTTTGTAAATTTATATTTACTACAAATTTATCTATTTTATTATCTAATATAGTTCCTGAAGCTTTAGTGGTATTTGCCTTAAATTTTATTAATACATTCCCTTTTCCGTCTGTTAAAAATCCTTTTTTATTTTTTGGAGTTAATATTTCCAATGTTATAGGTTGTTTTGGAGCAGTATATTGTCTATTCGAAACTGTATTTATATCATCTGGCGTTAATATTTCTTTATTATCTTTTTCATTTTTTAAATTTATTAGTTTAAAATCAACTTTTCTTACTGTCCCATCTTTATCTGAAAAAGGAGTATCATATGTAACTGACCATCTTTGTACAATTCCTATATCTTTTGTCGCAGCTACCAATGCCTTATCTACTAAAGTTTTTCCATTTATATCTTTTCGCCCATTTCCCATCTCATACATATGAAATCCATCACCTAAAGACAATTTGAATTTATAGTAATATAAATCCCCTACATCTGAAGGAGTCATTCCTCGATTTCCCAAATCGTCATGTATATAATAAAACCACCTATAATATTTTTTATATTTTCGTATATCTAATTTTGAATATTTACTAGGTATAACTCCACCATTCCAATATATTTCATTAGTTAGCCCTTTTTTATCAACATGATATATACCTGTTAAAGCTATACTATTATCCGATATCTCTTTAGATAATTTACTTACAACATTCTTTTTTTTATAATCGTTAGGTAAATCATCTAAATCTGCATTTTCATCAGTTAAAAACATTATCCATTTTTTTGATTTTATTACTCCACTATTGTCATTTAAAATATTCCCATTAGCGTCTATACTTCTACCATTTTTTTTTAATTTTTTAATAGCATAGTATATTGCCCATAGACTATTTTCTTGTCCATAGTTAAATCCTGATGTTGCGTTCAAATTCTCAAATGCATTTATCAATCCATTCCATCCATCTAAAGATCCAAACCAACCATCTTTTTTATAAACCCCTAAATAATAACGATCTTCAAATTCTTCTATTTTTTTATGCCATATTCCTGTTGTACTATCGGTATTTTGTCTAGGCCCAAAAGTTATTAAATTAAATTTAACATCAAATCCATTATCTGTTAAAGTATTTACAAATCCTTTTAACCCATCTTTTACAGAATCAATTTCCTCCTGCATAGAACCTGAATTATCTATACACAGAACTATATCTAATGGATATTTAAAAACTTTTAATGATGATATCGATAAAGCTCCTTGAGTAACTACTATAGCTTTTGTTGCTGTTGGATGTTCTTCTTGTAAGTTAATAGTTATTCCTGTGTTTGTAGATACAAATAAATTACTTAATTCAGGAGCCTTTATTGAAAATGGCATCATTGTTGAATAATTAACTTTTATCTTTGAAAATCTACTTATATCTATGTTATCTATTCTAAATAATCCATTTTTTGTCATAGGATGTTGTGCTATATCAGGAATATCAGAATGGAATTTTTCTGTATTCCCATAAGTTATAACTTTATAATTTCCATCTGAACCAGTCTTTACTGTATATACAGATATTAAATAATCCCCTAAATTTAACCCAATTAACTCTAAATTACTTCCTGGAGTAAAACTAATAATAGCTCCTCCAGCAGAAAAAGATTTTAATCCATCTTTTTCAAAAACAAAATCTACATAATTTGAAGTTTCACTATAAAAATTCTTTATCATATTATCTGCTTTATTCTGTGGATCTTGCCCTCCACCACCAATGATAGTTGGATCAACTATATTTAATGGGTTTTCTTTTTTATATACATTCCACTTATAATTAGTTATAACATTAGAGGTATTTGTAGCTTTTTCTAATCTAAATACTAGCTTTTGATTATTGTAAATTTCATCTGGATTTGGTACATCTCCTTGCCATCCAATTGTCACTTTATCACTATTTTCTGTTGGTGTTGATAACTCTAATTTATTAGTAGAACTCATAGTTGCAATTTTAGTTGTACTTAAATCATCTTCTATTTTATCCAATTCAGAATTACCTATACTACTTACTTTAGCTACCATTACAGCAGTTTGTGTTGTTAATGGTGTATTCTTCTTATATTCCCATTTAACTCCATAATTATTATCATTCAATTCAAAATTTGATATATCATCATAACTATACTCAGTTTCAAATAATGAATTAAACCCATTTTTTAAATTTATAGCTTTAATTTTCTTATAGTAATTTTTATCCATAAATTTATCAAAAATTTTATAATTACCATTAGTAATATCTTTTTTTGCTTTTGAAATCATCCACTGATCTATTTCTCTGTTTGTACTCCCAATTAAATTAGCAACATACTCTCTATTTGCATCTTTTCCTTCATAATTTATATATTTATTATTAACTTTTATATCAAATAAAACTCTTCTTTTACTCCCATCTGGAACAGAATACGGAGAATCATATCTTAAATTCCATAATTTTACAAAATTAAATAAATTTAGAGTGTTATGTAGCTCTAATTTTAAAATATTTAAATCATTTTTTATTTGATAAAATTTAAATTGTTCTCCCATTATTAATTTTAAATGAGCATAATGCTGTTCATTCTCCACTGACATATTATTAGGATATTCTCCTTCTTGATCCAAATCATCTTTTAACATTAATTTATCTTTTTTCACTCCACCAATACCAATTAATTGTATATCATTCATTCTTAACCTAACAGCTAAATCGCTTGAATTTTTCTCTCCTGTAGCGTTTGAATCTGTAATAAATATAATAACTCTATTTGATGGAATTGTCCCTGTTGGTTTATCTAAAACTTCCAAATTACTACTTAAACTTCTTGCATTTTTCTCCATATATATAATTGCTTTGTCAATAGCTTTATCCGATGGTTCTTTTGAAAGATTAGAACTACCAACATTAATTTTAGATAAATCCAAATTATCTTCCCAGTCATTGCTTGGTGTCCAAACATCATCTTTTCCTTTAGTTCCAAAAGTATATAACTTATATTTAACATCATACTCACTATTCTTTCTTAAATCCTCTTCAAAATATTCCCAAGCTTGTTTTACTTTTTCTAACTTATCTTCCATTGATTTTGAAGTATCTAAACACAATATTACATCCAAAGGTTTTTTTATATTTTTATATCTTTTGTCTTCTGCTACAAAAATATTACCAGAATTAATAATCTTTTTTTCATTTTTATCTAAATTTTCTTCTGCAATTTCATTATTATTCTTGTAATAAATATCATCTTTTGTTATCTTTATATCATTTTTTGTTTTCGTTATGAAGCCAACATTAATTGTATTAAAAGCATCTGAATTTATATTATTTATATAAAATTTATTATCTCTTATATTTCCACTTAAATTACTACTTGGCATATTAAAATAAGTTTCTGCATCAAATGTATATACTAAATATTTATCATTAGCTTTTAAAGTGTATAATTGTATCCTATATTGTCCTACAGGAAATCCTAAAAGTTCAAATTCTCCTAATTTATAACTACCTTTAATTTTATTTATTTCTATACTATTAGAAGTTCTATAATCAAAAGAAAAATCAACATAATTAATTTTATTGTCAATAAAATCTTCTAAATTTCCTCCATCGATAATTTTTTTCAAAGGATTCCCTTTCATAAATTCTACTTTATTTACATCTGTATCTATTTTACTTATTCTAAAGATAATTCTTTGTTCTTTATAAGTAGATAAATACTTTATTCTAATATTGTTATCCTCATTCCATTTAAATGAAACACTATTTATTTTTTCTACAGCTTCAAATCCTTTTATTTGTACTGGAATTTTCATATCTAAAGTTTTAGATATATCATCTTTTTTATAAAATTTTACTGTTTCTATATCCGAATTATTATCTATTTGTTTAAAAATTAATATACTACTTCTTGAATTCCCACCATTATATTCCCAAAAATTATTACTTTTGACAAATGGTTTAGCTGTTCCCCAAAAATCTATATTATAAAAATGTTGCAAATAATTATTTTCATCTATATTAACTCCGTATGGAACATTCCCTCCATAATCATTTACTCCGTCTATTTTATAATCTCCATTAACTATTTCAAAATCTGGTTTTCCTACAATAACTTGTCTTCTATCTCCTTCTGGAATATTTTTAACTGTAACATTTATATTTTTATTTATTACATTTCTTGATAATTTTATTATTGCATTTCCTGCTCCTACTCCTAATACTTTCCCTTTTGATACTGTAGCTATATTTTCATTAGATGAACTCCAGTTTAAATATTTAGCAACATTCCTTCTCAAAGTATCATCCGCATTATTGTAGCTAGCGTATATTTTTATTGTTTTATCAAAGGTTTTATAAACAGTGATATTTTGTTCAGAAATATATATTTTTTTTATATATTTATTTTCCCAAGCTGTTTCCCAATTTCCATCAACAAGTTCTACCTGATTTGTAACAGTTCCAATTAAAACTTTACCATCATTTTTTATTATTACTGTTCTAAAGTCTTGAGTATCTGTTATCTTTTTTAGATTATCATTTGGACCTGTATATTCCTCATATTTTGGAGTATTTAATGAATTATTTGGATCATCCCCTCTTATATATAATCTCGTATGAAAAGTATCACCATTTCCGCTATAATGCATAGTTCCTTTATAAAATCCATCGCCATCTACATCGGTAAGCTCTAATGCTCCTGCAGTATTTTGCTCTGTAACAGTACCTTTCAAATTTTTATCATACCCTTTCATTGGCATTCCACTTTGATTAGTTAATCCATTTACATCACTATAATCTGCATTATATGCAAATAAATATACCTTTTCTGGCAAATCATTCCCCCACAAAACACTCATATCAACTTTAACTGTAATATCTGTATCTACTGCTAACAAATTTACTGAAAAAACCGATGATAAAAATAGCAAAATCCCCAATATTATTTTTTTCATTTTTTATCTCCCCCTATTGTATTTTTATATGCTTTCATTTTATTTACATCTACTTTTAAAATTTTTAACTCTTCTGCTGTTTTTTTCATTTTATCAAATTCATCATTCATTTGATAAATCTCTATTAAAACAGGATATATTAATTTTTTTTCTTCAGGAGTTTTTATATCTTTTGATACTTCCTCTATTTTAGACATATAAGCATAAATATCCCCTTTTTCTTTTTTATTATAAATTTTCCAAAATTTCCCTACTAATGCTTTCTCTTTTATTATTCTATCTTTAGTAATCGTTATTTTTTCTAATGGTTTTACATAATTTTCTTCCGCTTCTTTTAAACTCTTTTTATAAACTTTTTTTGCTTCTTTTTCTATTTTTTTATTTTTTTCTATTGTTTTTAACATTTCTTTTTTTTCTGGACTTATCATATAATTACTATAATAAAAATAACTTCCTATCACTATTATAATAACACTTGTAGTATATACTAACTTTTTCACTGTCTATCATCCCCCTATATTTTCTTCACACTTTACATTATAGCTTATGTACGCTTTTTTTTCAATATGTTTTTTATAAGAAATATATATTTTTATATTTCTTCTTTGGTATACTATTTTCGATTTAATTCCATTCTCGATAATTTCTAATTTTAACGCCTTTCCTATATAGTATACTCATTTATTAATAAAAAAACCACTCATTTTCCATAAAAAAAGCAGAGACTTTTCATCTCTGCCTTTTCCCTAGGAATGGCTTAAAAATAACGTTCCCTATTCATATTCAATCTCATTTTCAATAATCTTACCCTTAAAAAAGCTATCTATATTCCCTAAAGTAGTCTCCGTAATATTATATAGAGCCTCTTTTGTAAAAAATGCCTGATGAGATGTCACTATTACATTATTAAATGTTAATAATCTCGCTAACAGATCATCTGTTATTATTTCTCCTGACATATCTTCAAAAAAGTATTCATCTTCCTCTTCATACACATCTAATCCTGCTGCACTTATTTTTTTAGTTTTTAATCCTTTTATAATTGATTTTGTGTCTATTAATTTTCCTCTTCCTGTATTTATTATCATTACTCCATCTTTCATATTGCTTATAGACTCTTCATTTATTATATATTTTGTTTCTGTTGTTAATGGACAATGTAATGATATTATATCAGATTTACAATACAACTCTTTTAATGTAACATATCTAAACCCTAACTCTTTTTCTGCTTTTTTATCAGGATATTTATCATATGCCAAAACATCCATTCCAAAACCATTTAATATTTTTATTACTATTTTAGCTATTTTCCCTGTTCCTATTATACCAGCAGTTTTTTTATGCATATCAAATCCCATTAACCCATTTAATGTGAAATTACCCTCTCTTACTCTTAAATATGATTTATGTATTTTTCTATTTAAAGTCATAATAAGCGCTACTGTATGCTCTGCAACTGCATAAGGCGAATAACTTGGGACTCTAACCACTTTTATTTTTCCTTTAGCTGCCTCCAAATCTACATTATTATATCCTGCACATCTAAGTGCTATTAATTTTACTCCATTTTCTTTTAATTTATTTATAACATTTTTGTTTATATCATCATTTACGAATACACAAACTACATCATATCCTTTTGATAAAGCAACTGTATCTTCACTTAAATGTGGTTTAAAATATTTTAATTTGAAACCATATTTTTTATTTGCATTATTAAAAAAATTTTCATCATACTGCTTTGTATCAAAAAAAGCAATTTTCATATTAACCATCTCCTTTTTATAATCTCATTATACTATTCTTTATGTAAAAAGTCAAGAATTGTGTGATAGAATTAGTCAAAATTTTTAAGATGACAAAATGTATATTTTATGGTAAAATTAAGTAATTATAATACACAAACAAATTTTAGGAGGTATATAACTATGTTTGAAAGAAGCAGCGGAGTTTTATTACATGCAACATCTTTACCGGGTAAGTTCGGTATAGGTACTCTTGGAAAAGAAGCATATCAATTCGTAGATTTCTTAATTAAAAGTAATCAAAAATTATGGCAGACTTATCCACTTGGTCCTACTGGATATGGTGATTCACCTTATCAATGTTTTTCAGCATTTGCTGGAAATCCATTACTAATTAGTTTAGAAACAGTTGTTGAGGATGGACTTTTAACTAATAGCGATTTAGAAACAAATGAAAAATTTGATGAAAGTAAAGTTGATTTTGGAAAAATAATTAATTTTAAATTTCCTATTTTGAAAAAAGCTTTTGACAATTTCTCAAACGGCTCTTTTGAATTAGAAAAAATTAAATTTGAAACTTTTGTCAAAAAAAATTCTAATTGGTTAGATGATTTTTCACTTTTTATGTCTCTAAAAGAACATTTCGGTGGTAAACCTTGGATTGAGTGGGACAATGATATCAAATTAAGAGAAGAGAATGCTCTAAGAGATTATAAAAATAAACTAAAAAATGATATTGAATTCCAAAATTTTATACAATATCTATTTTTTAAACAATGGAAAAAATTAAAAGCATATGCTAATCAAAATTATATAAAAATTGTAGGAGATATCCCTATTTTTGTTGCTTTTGATAGTGCTGACGCTTGGTCTAATCCAGATATTTTTCTATTTGACGAAGAAAGAAAACCAGTAAGAGTAGCAGGAGTTCCACCTGACTATTTTAGTGCTACAGGTCAGCTTTGGGGAAATCCTTTATATAATTGGGATAAATTAAAAGAAACTAATTTTGCTTGGTGGATAGATAGAATCAAAGCAAATCTTGAACTGTCTGATATAATAAGAATAGATCATTTTAGAGGATTTGCTGAATATTGGGCTGTTCCATATGGAGATAAGACTGCAATAAATGGAGAATGGTGGCCTGCACCAGGTAAAGAACTTTTTGAAGCAATTGAAGCTTCACTTGGAAGTTTACCTATTATAGCAGAAGATCTTGGACTTATCACTCCTGATGTAGAAGAATTAAGAGATCATTTTAATTTGCCGGGAATGAAAATATTACAATTTGCTTTTGATTCTTCAGAAGAAAATAATTATATTCCTCACAGTTATAATAAAAATTGTGTAGTTTATACAGGAACTCACGATAATGATACTGTAGCTGGATGGTTTGAAAAAGCTTCAAAAGATGATAAAAAATATGCTTTAGATTATTTTAATAGTAATGGCGAAGATATTTGTTGGGATTTCATTAGAGGAGCTTGGGCTTCTACTGCTGTAATTGCCATAACTCCACTTCAAGATATTTTGAGACTTGGAAGCTTTGCTAGGATAAATACTCCTGGAGTAGCTGCTGGAAATTGGCAATGGAGATTTAAAGCAGAAGATATTACGAATGAGCATATATCTAAATTAAAACACTTAACTACAATATATGGCAGATAAAATTGACAATTAAAAAACTATTTTATAAACAAATTATGCTAATTAAATCGAATAAAATATGACAACGCAGAGGCGCAGAGTTATCAGAGATTCACAGAGAAAATAATAAAATTAAAAATATAAGCTACAGACTTGTTCTGTAGCTTATATTTATTGCTAAATGCTCTCTGTGTAACTTTGCGTTCTCTGCGCCTCTGCGTTGAATCTCCTCTTTTTTACAACTGTTTTTATAACAAAATATAAGAAACTTGTTTTGTTAACGTTCCTAATTTAAGTTTTTTATTTTTTATTTGTGTAAATTGGTGTGAATTGGTGGCTAATCTTTTTTTTTAACCATTCCCAAACTAATATTAAATTCCAAAACTCAATCTAGCTCCAAATACAGGACTTTGAGAATTAGAAAGTGGTCCATCTATTTCTTCGTCATCTAGTTGCCATTTCCCTTGTAAATCTAAATTCATCATATATTCAGCAGATAAATCTAATGAAATAAAGCTTCCTATTCTTTGATGAATATTTAATCTTGGTGCAAACATTAAATATTCTTTTGTTAATATATTTGAATGTGGAGCTGCAATAACTTCTCCAAACTCATTTTTTATATCATCATATATTAGTGTTAAAGTTGCATTTCCTCCACCAAACAAAAATCCAGCACTTACGTTTGTACCTGTGCTTTTTATTAAAAAAAGACCTTTTTCATATACAAATCCGCCATATCCTATTTCCAATTTAACTTTTTTATCTCCAATTATACTCATTATCCTTCCAGTTGCTCCATATCCTCCAAATCTATTTTTGAAAGTTCCACCTATTCCACCGCCACCAAAAGCATACATCACATTATAATTTCCATATTTTTGCCCTTCCAATTCTTTAAATCCAGCTGATTTTAATTTTACATTTAATTCTGAAAGGTCTAAAAATAATACACTTAATAATGGACCGCCATTTCCAACCATTCCTTGTTCATCATTCAGTTCAAAATTCATCATTTCTTTATTATTAATTCTTTTTTCTTTTAACCTTTTTCCATTACCAAATGCTACTGTTGAAAACATAATTGTTGCTAACAAAACTATTAATACTTTTTTCATTCTTATCTCCTCCTTATTTTTTGGTAGTGTCAAATAAAAGTTGCCTTTTTAATCCACTACCCTTTATATTTGTTATCTTTGCACGTTATATTTGACTCCTCTCCCAAAACAAATAACTATTTAATGCTAAATTTTATTTCTATACAATAATTTCTAATATAATTTCAAATACTTTTCAGACCTCATCCCCAGCCCTTCTCCTATCTTAGGAGAAGGGAGTAAAACAACAAATCCAATATCCACGCTATAGTTTTCTCCTAAGTTAGGAGAAAACTACAATAAGAAATGAGGTGTGTCAAAATAAATTCTCATCAAAATTTACATTGTATCTTTCATAAACTTTTGACACTATCATAAGTTTTCTGACTATTCATTTTACATACGTACCATAGTTTCATTTATCAACTTTTTTCCCAAATATTGATAATCCAAAATAATTTTCTGTTACTTCATAGGTTTTGAAATTGCTTTCTTTTAATAACAATAATATTTCATTTTTGGTATATGCTGCATTAATTGAAGATTTCAACCCCTGTTTCATTACTTGTTTTTTTAAATTTGCCTTCATTAATAAGAAAATCAATGGATTTGTATTTCTTTTTAAATCCCCAATGAAAAAATTACCACCAACTTTTAATACTCTTTCTATCTCATTTATTACATTTACCGGATTTTCCCATTCATGAAGTGAATTAGCTGTAAAAACTCCATCAAAAAAACAGTCAGAAAAAGGAAGTTGTTCAGTCGCATCCCCCATCTTTATTGTAAGATTTTCCTTAACACCATATTTTTCTGCATTAATTTTAGCCAATTTTATCATATCTTCGCTTATATCTAACCAAGAGAGAGAGGCATTCGAACATTTTTTTAACCACTCAAGTCCTAAATATCCAGGTCCAGGCCCAATTTCTAAAACTTCACCTTCTATAATTCCCGATTTTATTATCTCATTTGTTTTTAAAAGTCCACGTTCACAAAGTTTTTTTTGCATTTCATCATAATCTTGAACAAGCATTTCTCCTGTAATTCCATGGTTTGTTTCTGGAACTCTTTGTTTTTTCATTTGATTCTCCTCCCTATTATAATTAAAATTATTTTGTTATTTCTTATTTTGAATCCTACTTTTAAATTGTTAATTATCAATTATCCATTGTCAATTATCTTTCCCATCATATATCTTTTAATTTTTTTTGCAAATCTTTTAATTTCATGTTAATAAAAGATGAATAAAAAATATATATAATCACACCTGAAAAACTTGCACCCAAAATCGGTAATATTAACAAATTTAATATATCTCTTCCGCCACTAAAATAAGATACACCAGAAGTTAAGACCATAACTAAAATTACCTCACAAATAATTGTTAATCTCATATTTATTGTTTTCCTAAGAACAAATATAAAAACATACTTAGAAATATATCCTATAATTATTCCTATTAATCCACTTATAAGTAAAGATATTATTATTATTTTACCCTCAACATAATTACTTAACACTCCAATTAAATAAAAACCATCTATAACTATTCCTATAAACATAAATAGTAATATTTCCTTTATTAACTTTATTATCTTCTCCATAAATTTCATCACACTCCTAAATATTTTTTAAATTTTTTTAAATATGTCCTTGTAACTTCAACTTTTTTATTTGTCCCTTCAAATTTAATAATCAGTTTATTATCAAACCATGGGATAATTTGACTTATATTTCTTATACTAACTATATTAGATTTGCTGACTCTCATAAATTCCTTTGAATCTAATTTTTCTTCTAATTCGTACAACTTCTCTTTTATTTTATATATTTTTTTCTCATTTTCAACAATGCAGTATATATTATTATTATCTGCTTCAAAAAATTGGACTTTTTTAAGAGAAATTAATTTTATCTCCTCATCATCTTTCCCAGCTATAAAATCTTTATTAGAGTTGCTGTTATTACAAAAAAATTCATCTAAAAAATCTAAAAATTGATTTAAATTTTCGCTATTAAATAAAATATAAATTTTATTATCTTTTTCTACATTTATAGTTTCATCTATAAAGACAGTATTTGCATTTAAATCTAACTCTATACCTTTTGCTTCTAATAGAGTTTTTATAATTTTAAATTTTTTATCTTCGCAAATTAAAGATGCTTTCATTTGTCACCTCCTTAATTTCATATTAATTTTTTCAGTATCTTTTTTTTAGTAATATTTGAGATAATATTGATTTGTTAGTTATTTGAGTTAAAGTTTATTTCATATAATAATATTATACTAGATAATAATGTTTTTTCAAATAGATTTATTGTATTCTGCAATTTTTCTTCTGTAAAGTGTAATTATATCTCTTTAAGTTTAAATATAATAAAAAAGGACCTGTTAAAACAAGTCCTTTTTTATTTGTTTTTTTAAAATCAATCCAATATTTTCATTATTTCATCAATAAGATTTAACACTATCTCTTTATTTGCTAACGTATCTTGATATAGTTCCATAGCCTTTTCAAAGTTATTCTTTTTAAGTTGTTCATAAATCGATTTAGTATTATTATGAATATTTTTATGAGGCACTAATATCTTTTCCCAAAGCTCTTTAATTTCTATTGGTGGCTTTGTTGAATAATAAGTTATTCCAAAACTACATTGATATTCATTTTCTTCTAAATATTCCTCAATTAAATGCTTTTTAACTTGAACTCCTAATTTTTCTACATATGTAATATGAGCCTTCTTCATCTCTTTTAAAAAATTTTTAATATCTTTTATTGAATATAAATTAAAATTATTTAGTAATTTTGAAAAACTAACATTAAGTTCATTACTTTCATCAATTGTATTATCTATTGTAGTATTAATATAATTTTTAATAGACTTAAATTCAGTAAAAATTTGTTTAATATTATCATTTGTATTAAAAATTTTAGTAGTTGTATCTTTAAGAACATTAACTATTTCTGTATTAAAAGAAGATTGCTCTTCACTTATAGCAGTTAGATTATTTATCTCTTCTGAAATATCTTCAATTTTTTTATCAATATTATAACTTCCTGCAACAACTTTTTCAATATTTTCTTCAGATTTAGTAACGCTCATACCTATTTGATTACCATTTTTATTAACTTCAGATATTTGAGCTTTAATATTTTTTAATATATCATCTATGCTATTTGTTGCTTTTTTAGAATTTTCAGCTAAAGTTCTAATTTCATTAGCAACTACGGCAAACCCTTTCCCCGCTTCTCCAGCCCTAGCTGCTTCTATTGCAGCATTTAATGCAAGTAAATTAGTTTGTTCAGTAATGTTATTAATAGCAGTAATAATTTCTTCTATATTATTTGCTTTAATTACTAAATCATTAGTTTGTTTTTTAAAATTTTCTGCAAATACTTTTAACTCTTTTACTTGTCCATTTATACCATTAATAGCTTTACTGCTAGTATTAGAAGTTTCTATCAACTCATTTATAGATAAAGAAATATTTTGAGCACTTTCTGCAACTATAAAAGATCCGTTAGAAACTTTTTCTTCACTAAGTTTAATTTCCTCTAAAGAACTATTTATACTGTTAATATTATTATTAGTTTCTCCCAATCTGTTTATAGTATCATCCATTAAATCTCCATTTAATAATAGTTCTCTCTTAAATTTATTTATATATAAAATAGTTTTTTTAAAACTAGAAAAAATATCCATTAAAATATTTTTTAAAAATAAAATGCTTTCTTTTAACTTAAAAGAGCTTTTCTCTAATTCATTTTTAGAGTTTGAATTTACATTAATTTTACTAATTGAATTATAATTATTCATTTTAATATTTTCAGAAATATTTTCAATTAATAAAACTTTAGATAATATACTTTTTATAATATATATATATATTGGAATAGAAATTAATAATATAAAAATCCCAATATACAAAATATTTTTTATAACTTCGTAAAAAATATTTTGTAATAATGATATATCTTCTTTTGTTAAAATAGCACCTATAATTTTACCATTAAAATCTGTTAAATAATTTGCAACATACATATTAGAATTTATATATTTAAAAAAGCCAAAATTTTTATCAAAAATTTTATCATTATTATCAAGTATATATTTTTTAATTTGAGTTAAATTAAAAATATTTTCAAATTTATTATTACCATCTTCATAAAACATATTATCTTCTTTTTCATTTTTCCAATTATATACTTGATATAAAATATTTTCATTCTCTAAATTAGATAAAAACTTTTTATTTAATTGAATACCCGCTTCCACTGTACCTATAAATTTATTATCATAATAAACAGGAGAAACATATCGAAGTATAAGTCCACTTTTTCCAATTTCAATACCTTTAATATTTTTTTTATTTTTATTAGATGCAACGATTGTTTTTCTCCAACTTAAGTCATCTCCAGATTTATCATAATTATTAGTTCTTAAAAATGATTTAATATCCTTTGTATGAAAATGTATAATAGATATTGCATATTTTATTTTTAAATTATTTAAATCATATTGTGTATTTAAATAATCAAATAATTCTTTTTTTTGATTATTGTAAAAATATAGTTGTACTTTTTCATCATTTTTAATTTCATCAATAATTAAATTTAAAATAACTCCTTTTTTATTTAACTCTTTAGATATAATCTTTTTTTGAGCACTATATTTTGTTTTTAATAAATTATTTTGAAATATTTTAGTAGTAAAAAAAAGTACAAATATACTAAAAATTAAAAAACCAGAAAAAACAAAATTAAAAATTTTCTTTAAGCTCATAATAACCACCCCTTTATATTTTTATTCTAACTTCCGTTTTATAAATTGTCAAGTTTTTGTAGAGAAAAATATTATTGCTCTCCCTAATCTAAAATATTTTTTAACTTCCCTGTAAAAGAAGTTGCAAACTCTTTTGTTGCTAGATATTTATCTACAAAAGTAACTATAAAAGATTCCTTATATCTTGGCGGTATAATTGTTAATGGCCACATATGTTTTATTATTATATCCTTTTCTATTTTATTTAACTTAAAATTCTTTTCTGAATTTTTTAATGCTATCTTTGGATGTGCAAACCCATGTAACTTATTCTTTGCTAAATCCGGCTCACTATGATTTCTCCAATCATATAAGAAAAAATCATGCAAAAGTCCCCCTCTTGCTGTTGATTTATAATCAGCTCCTATATATTTACTTATTTTATAAGATAAATATGAAACTTCTAATACATGTTTATATATTGATGAATTATGATGATAAAAATTCTTTAATTTTAAAAATTCTTTATTCTCTATAATATCCTTTACAATATTATAATACTCCTCCTCAGAAGGAGTTTTTCCTTTTTCATACTCTATTTTTTTGCTATTTATTAAAGATATGATTTTCCCTACTCTTTGGCTAAGACTATCAGATATATTTTTATATATAAATCCACTTAAATTTGGAAAGGCTTTTGTCAATCTTATTGTTGATAAAAAAATCTTTTCTATCTCTAAGTTATTTAGATTTTCATGATTTTCTTTAAAGAATAATATTTTCCTCTTAAATCTACTTAAAGCATTAGAAGATATAATTAAATCTGTTATAAAATATAATATCATCATAACAGATATTCCTTCTAATATTTCAGGATTTTGTTTATATAAGATTTTTTTAAAAAATGGATGTATTTCATAATTAAATATAATTGCTAATACCATCCATGCTAATGAAAATTTTAAACATACTTTTCCACCGATATTAAATCTGTCCTTAGAATAATCCCACAACTTAACTTTATATATCATTTCTAATAATTCTCCTACAATATATTCTATAATTGTTAAAATAATAAAAAATATTAAACTTTTTAAAGCTATATTATCAAATTTTCCATTATTCAAACTATTATTTATCCAAACAACTGTTAAGGCCCCAATTCCATAAATAGGGGTGAATGGCCCCATCAAAAATCCAGCATTTACAAATCTTTTCTGTCTATAAGAACGATATACCACTTCTAAAATCCATCCTAAAAATGAGTAAATTGTAAAAAACATTATAACATAAAATATATTTTCCATAAATTCACATCCTTAATTATTATTTTTTACATTATCCTCTTTTTATATCTACTTCTATTATCCCTATTTTTTTACTTCTAGAAATTCTCCAAAGCAACCTCCAAAACTAATTATTAATAATAATTTTTTTAATCTCTTCATCTTTTATCTCTTCCTTTTTATATTATACACTATTTATAGTCGAAATGAAACAATAAAAAGTCAAGAGAATAAAAATAAAGAAGCAATTTTTATTAAAAAAATTGCTTCTTTATGATTTTTTTACTATTCTTTACATTTAATTTTAATATCTATCTATAAATTCCTCTTTACAATCTTGCATTATAAGTTCTGCATCTTTTTCTTCTACATTTAAATCAGATATTTCATAAGTCCCTACATCAGAAATAATTCCAACATTAGTTAATACACTATTTATAAAGTTTTCAGCTTTTAAAGTTGTGGTTTTTAATTCTATTTCCCCTGTTGGCGTTACTGATAATAGTGCTGGATTTTTGCTTTTATAACCATTTGAATCTACCTCTCCAATTGCACCTGCTGCATATAACATTTTATTATCATCTCTTTTAAAAACTCCATTAAATTCTACACTTTCCCCTTCTCCTGTAACTCTTTTGGACCATCCATATACACCATCACTTGAAAATTTAATAAAATCTGTAGCATAACCCTCATCTATCAAAACTTTTGCCATTCCAATTACACCAACATCAGCTACAACTTCTAAATCTGTAAATGGATAATCTATCTCATTCATTACTCTATTCCATTTCAAATCTCCATTTTGTGAAAATTTAGCTATAAATCCTCCTTTTTCAGCCCATCCTGAAATATAAAATCCTTCATCTTCCGATGTAACTATAGAATCAAACCTTGTTGCTAATGCCTCTTGATCATCATCTAAATTATCAATTATTATATATTTATCCCAAACTTTATTCCAATTTTCATCATATTTTATCATTACACCTTGTGGAATAAATACTCCTCTATTTACATTACCTATTACTACATACCCATCTTTTACAGGTGCTGCTCCAATTATATCTACAAATACTCCCTCTTCTCCTTCTTGATCTGGAAAAACATTATATGTCATTTTTTCCTTCTTTTCAATTACTCCATTGGAATTTACAATCATAAAACTCCCGCCAAATGATACTATAAATTTATCTTGTGTTATTTTAGCTAAATGAGTCTCTAAAGTTAATCCGCCTACATCTACATTTAAAACTTTTCCCCAAACACTTTCTCCATTTTCATTTAATTTTGCTATAATAACTCCCTCACCTGTAATTCCAGCTACAATATATCCATCACTAATTTTTTTTATTTTATTAAGAAATAATGTTAACTTCTCTCCTTCAACTTTAACCTTTGCAAATTTATTAAAAATGATATTTCCATCTTTATCATAATTTGTTAACATTGAAAATTGAAATGGTGCACTTGCTAATGCCATAAATCCATTTTCTCCATTTGTAACTATATCCTTATAGTCATAATACCCCATTAACATTATTGGATTTTCTGGCATTTCTGCTCCACTTAAAATTTCATCCATAGTTGGAATATTTCCATAAAATTTATATTTTTTTATCCACCCTTTTTCTAATTCTGGCACCTCTTCTGGTTTATATTCTCCATCTCCATCATTAAAATACTCTGCTGATACTATTTTCTTTTCATAAATAGGCATTGTATATTCATATCCATCTAATCCTAAACCATTAAATCCTATTATTGCTTCTATTCCTCCATATACATTCCACCATGGATTTTTATCTATATCTGCTTCTCCTCTGAAATATAACAATACTTTTCCAGTTCCTGCTAATACTGCATTTGTATATAAAGCTACTTCAAATTTTGCTCCTGTATACATTTTAAACTTTGCATTTGCTTCAATTTCAGGTTGAGAAAAATCAAAATTATTATTTAATTCTCTTTTTCCTCCCCACTCTCCATTACTATAGCTTATTTTAACTTCAGCTGTTGCTTGTTCCGATAAAGAGTATTTAAATTTACCATTTATCTCTCCATTACTTCCAACTACCAAATACATAGATGGAGTTATTACTATTGGTACATTTCCTATAAATATATTAAATGGCATAAATGAATAACTAATTAATTTTACTTCCTTATCCCAAGTTTTATGTAAATTTCCAGTTATTTTTAAATTACCAGAGATATTACTATCTACCCCAAAGCCAAACTCTTTTATTGTAAATCCAGATATATCTATATCAAAATCTATTCCAGGATCTATAGATAACTCTCCCTCCAATTTTATTTGGTCATCTGTTGTGTTTTCATCATTGTCTTCATCATATACAACTGTATTTATCTGACAAACCATATCTCTTGCTTCATCTACTCTTGATATTTTTATCCCTCTATAATTTGTAGAAACTCTCTTTATATCATTTTTAGTTAATTTAATTTTTTTATTTACTTTTGCTTGTTCTACAACGTCAGTTATCTTTGCTGGCTTAAAAATAATCTCTTTTTTTCCATTTTTCTCTATAATACTATCAACTTTTACCAATAATCCTTTTGGAAACTTATCACTTACTCCAGATACTATTATATCATCTTTTTTATAAGGAATCTCCTCTCCAACTGAAAATATAATTTTATTATTATCTATATCAACTTCATCTATCTTATTTTTGGTATCTTCATCTAAAACAACTGCTTTATCTGATATTTTTACTGGTGTTTTTACTGCTTTTATTTTTAATATATTACTCTCCAAATCTTTGTATTTGGCTTTTATGCTATATTCCCCCTCTTTAGTTGTAGTAAAAACATTTCCAGTTATACTCTCACCATTAACATAATATGCAATATCTGTTGTTATCTCTTTTTCGACACCATTTCCATCCTTTTCTATTGCTTTTAGTGTTGTTTTCTCTACTCCATTTGCCTCAATTTCTAATTTGTCAGAAGTTATTACAATAGATTTTTCTATATTTTTCTCTTCTGTTTCTGGAGTTGTACTTGAAAAACACCCTCCTAAATTTAACATTAACACCAATGTTCCTAGTAAAATAATTATTCTCTTTTTCATTTAAATAGCCTCCTCTTATTATTTCTCTCAGTAATATTAATTATAATTTATTATATATTTTATTAATAGTGGTATTGGTAACTTTTACCAAATGACAAAAGTAATTCTTTTTATCTTATTTAATTACAGATGCTATTGATTTCTATATAATATTAGGCTATACTATATTTATAATTTTATTGCTAAGGAACGTTTAAAAAATAATGTCCTCATATTTTTAAGCCATTCCTAAAAAGTAGAGGAGTTTTTTTATGGGAGATGGAAGATATTATACACCTTATATGTTTTTTGCTATTTTAATATTAACTTTTTCTTCTATTTTATTAACCTTATCAACTGTTTTCTTTTACATAAGGAGAAAAAAAAAGCTTATAAATAACTCTTTAATTATAATTTTAATATTAAATTATATTTTTGTAATTTCTCTATTTTTAGATAAAGTTATCTTTAGTCTAAAAATCTCTTTTTACTTAAAAAATATTATCTACTATACATATTTTTGTATACTAAACTATTTTGATTTCTATATTTTAATATTTTTAAAGGAACGTATTAAAAAAGATAATAAATATTTATCTGCTATTTTTTTCTTTATTACTATTTTTACTTTTACTTTAACAACCTTAAATTTTATACTAAATATTAAATATAAAATACTTTTTTATCCTATTTATTTTAATAAGATAGTTTTTTCAAATCTATTTTATATAATTTTTTATCTAAATATATTTACACTATTTATATCCTCTATGTATAAAATTATAAAATATAAACCAAATATATATTTTATAAAGGCAAATTTATTAATAATTTTTACTATTTTTATTGAAATTTTTTTACTGTTTTTTATAAATATTCATATTTTTAACATAGAGTTATTTTACTATTATATCCCAATCTCAATATTTACTTTAATTTATGTGGGATTAAAATTTATGCCTGATTATTATATACCTGAACTATTTTCTAACACCATTTATAAATTAAATGAACTTATTATAATAACAGATATAGATGGGAAAATATTATTTAAAAATCATAATTTTTTTATTATAGATATAAAAAGCATAGATTTTATTTATAACAATAATATAATCTCTATATTTAATAATTTTAATGTAACTACTTTAACAAAAGAATCTAATTCTCAAGAAAATATTTTTAAAATTTTCTTAAATAACAAAGAATATTATCTGTCTTATGTTAAAGATAAAATCAAAAAAAATAGTAACTATTTTTTTATCTATAAAATTAAAGATATCTCATCTTTTTATTCTACTCTAATGGAATTAGATAAAAAAAATACCTCTTTGAAATATATAAATTTTCAATTAACAAAATACTCTGATAAAAATAAAGAGTATAATTATGAAAACAGAAAAAAGGAGTTACTAAACAATATACAAAATTCTCTTGGACACAATATTATTGAATTGGTAAAATTATTGGAATCATACAACATTATAAAAGGTAATTCAAATAAAAAATATAGTATACTAACTAAATCTATTAATAAATCAAGAAAAATTTTAACCGATATTAGGAATACCGTTAATAATTTTAAAAAATAGAGACGAGAGGTGTGAATTATGATTAATATTATCATTGCAGATGACCAAATTTTATTAGCAGAATCTTTAAAGTTAATATTGGAAACTGATAAGGAATTAAAAGTTAATGCCATTGTAGAAAATGGAATTTTAGCAATAAAAAAAGTTGAAGCTAGCAAACCAGATGTTATATTATTAGATATAAATATGCCTAAATTAAATGGAATAGAGACTGCTAAAAAAATTAAAAAAATATCTCCTAATACAAAAATTTTAATGCTTACTACTTTTGAGAATAGAGAAAACATTATAGATTCTTTTGTTTCTGGTGCTGATGGATATATTGTAAAAGATATCTCCCCAGAAGAACTAATTGCTGCGGTAAAGTTTACATATAAAGGATTACATATAACTCATTCAAGTGTACATAAAATTTTAATAGATGAGTTTTTAAAATTAAAAAGCAGAAAAAATATATTAGATTCTAACTCTTCTCAATTAACAGAAACTGATTTAGATATTATAAAATTAATTGCTCAAGGAAAAAGTAATAAAGAGATTTCTAAAAGTTTATATTTTGCAGAAGGAACTATAAAAAATAAGATATCATCCATTTTAAATAAATTAGATTTAAGGGATAGAACTCAAATAGCTATTTTTGCAATTGAAAATAATCTTATATAGGGACGAAAAATAACTTACCCATTTAGTTTATAAAATAGGCAATGTTTCTAGCCTTTTTATAAACTAATATGAGAACATTATTTTTTAAACGTTCCATAGGAGTAAAAATTATGAATTATAACTTAAAATTAGAGATATTTTATATAGAATTTTGGCATATTTTATTTATAACCCTATCTTTAGGAGCTATATTTTATCTATATTTAAAATCTAAAAAAAGCAAACTATTATACTCTTTTATATATCTTCAATTATTAATAATAGTATGGATGATTGCTAAAATATTAAAAACAGTCTCTTACAATGTTAATTTGCGTTGGTTCTTTATTGTAATGCAATACTTTGCAGTATCTTTTATAGGTGTTGCTTTTTTAGAGTTTGCATATATCTACCTACATAAAAAAATAATTAAAAAGAAACTTAGATTATTTATATATATTTTTCCTATTTTGCAAATAATAACTGTTATCACAAACCCTTGGCATCACTTATTTTATAAAACTTTTACCTTTTATAGTGATAGTTTTGGGATACTTTTTTATTTATACCTTTTTATAGAATACCTAATGATTTTCATAGGTATATTTTGGTGTGCAAAAAAATTAAAAAACTCTTTTTATACAAAAACAAAAAAAGAGCTTTACCTTATATCAACAGCTATTTTATTTCCCTTTTTATTTAATTTTATCTATATTTCTGGTCTATTAAAAAATTTTTTTTATAAACTTAATATTAGATTTGTATTTGATATTACACCATTATCTTTTACAATATCTCTTTTAATTTTTGTATATATAATATTTAACTATGAATTTTTAGATGTTATCCCTATTTTAAAAGAAAATATCATTAAATATGTAGATTCTGCAATTATTTTAACTGATAAAAATTTTCAAATAATAGAAATAAATAACTCTGCCAAAGAGCTATTTGATATATATAATGTAAAAATTGATAACTTTAGAGAGCTATATTTTAAAATGTTTGATAAAAACCCTAAATTAGATGAAGTCAATGTCCAATTTACAGAATTAAATATAAATAACAAAAAAATATATTTTGAAGTTAAATCTCTTTCTATTTTAGATAATAGTAAAAACAGTATAGGAACTATTTTTAATATAACTGACACTACTGATTTAAACAACTTAAAATCAGATTTAGAATTAAAAAATAAAACTATACTTGCTTCAAATAAACAATTGAAACAAAGAATTTTGTTATCTCAAAAAATTTCTGAAATAAAAGTTTCTAATTTAGTTGCAAGAGAGTTACATGATATTTTAGGTCATTCTCTAACTCTTGTTATTAATCTGTTAGAATCTTCTAAAATATATTTTAATAAGAATAGAGAACTCTCTAATAATCTTATAAATGAATCTATAAAAATATTAAATTTAGGATATAACGACTTAAAAAAAAGTTTAAATAACAAAGTTACGAAAGAAAAAAATAGCGATGATTTAAAAGAAGAACTTTTATTACTAATAAATAGATTTAAACAAGCTGGATTAAATATAAAATTCTCTATTTCTGGAGAAAACACACTATTTTGTAATAAAAAATATACTTTTATAAAGAAAATATGTCAAGAGGCTCTAACAAACTCTTTAAAATATTCTGATACAAAAGCTGTATTTTTATCAGTAAAATTTAAAAATAAAAAATCCCAAATAAACATTATTGATAGTGGAAAAGGTTGTGATAACATTATAAAGGGAACTGGTTTAAATAGTATGGAATATAGAGTTAAAGAGTTTAACGGAACCTTTAATTATACAAGTGAAAAAAATCAAGGATTTATAATATATGCTGAGTTATAAAATCTATAAAAAACAGGAGACGTTTAATCTCCTGTTTTTTATCTTTTATTTTTCACTTTTTTTATTTTCATCTTTTAAATTAAGTATATGTCCTAACTTTTCTTCTTTAGTTTCAAGGTAAAATCTGTTTTCAACTTTTGGTTCCATTTTTATAGGAACTCTTTCTGTTATTTTTAATCCATATCCTTCTAATCCTACTATTTTTCTTGGATTATTTGTTAATAATCTTATACTTTTCATTCCAATATCTGCTAATATTTGTGCTCCCACTCCATAATCTCTCAAATCATCTTTAAACCCCAATTTTTCATTTGCTTCCACTGTATCATATCCTTTATCTTGCAGATGATATGCGTGAATTTTATTTGTAAGTCCAATCCCTCTTCCTTCTTGTCTTAAATATAAAATTACTCCTTCTCCTTTTTCTTCTACCATTTTCATCGCGGTATGAAGTTGATCCCCACAATCACATCTTCTAGAACCAAATACATCTCCTGTTAAACATTCTGAATGAACTCTCACTAAAACATTTTCTTTTCCTTCTACATCTCCTTTTATAAGCGCCACATGTTCTTTTCCATCTATATCATTTTCATAAGCGTATATCTTAAAAATTCCATAATCAGTTGGCATTTTCGCTTCACTAACTCTTCTTACCAATTTTTCCGTTTTATTTCTATATTCAATTAATTTTTCTATTGAAATTATTTTCAAATCATGTTTTTTTGCAAATTCTCTTAATTCAGGAAGCCTTGCCATTGTTCCATCTTCCTTTAATATTTCACATATTACTCCTACTGGTTTTAATCCTGCCATTTTAGCCAAATCTACTGCTGTTTCTGTATGTCCTGCTCTATTTAATACTCCACCTTTTTTAGCTATTAGAGGAAAAATGTGCCCTGGTCTTCTAAAATCTTCAGCTTTTTTACTCTCATCTGCTAAATCAAATACTACTTTAGCTCTATCTCCTGCAGATATTCCTGTTGTAGCTCCTTCTTTTGCATCAACTGAAATTGTAAAAGCTGTTCCAAACATATCTGTATTTTCAGATGTCATTAAATTTAATCTTAGTTCTTTTGCTCTATCTTCTGTTATTGGAGCACAAATAAGACCTCTCCCAAATTTTGCCATAAAATTTATCATTTCAGGTGTAACTTTTTCTCCTGCAGCTATTAAGTCTCCTTCATTTTCTCTATTTTCATCATCTACTACAATAACCATTTTACCATTTTTAATATCTTCTAATGCTTCCTCAATTTTATTTAACATTTTTATTCGTTATAAAAAAATTCTTATAACGATTTCACCACCTTTCTTTTTATTTTTATATATAATTTTCAAAAAAATAAAAAGCCCTAAGAACGTTTAAAAACTAAGGGCTTTTTTTTAATTATAATTTCTATCATCCAGACTTTAACTGTCGGTTTTGGAATTGCACCAAATCAAGCTTACGCCTCGCGGACTATTACCGCCGGTAGGGAATCACACCCTGCCCCGAAATATTTTGTTTTTATAAATCAAATTTATACTTTTCTCTTAAATAAATATACCACTTCTTACTTGTTTTGTCAACTTTCTTTTCTATTTAATTTTTCTAAGTTCTACAGTTTAATTGAAAAAACAACTCTCATAAAAAGAAATTCTTTTTAACCAATGCCATCAAGGATAATTTAACAATATAAAATAAGTGCTAGATATGGCAAAAGATTCAGCACAAAGACACAAAGTTCTCTAAGGTACACTAAGAAAACATTTTTTATTCTTTGAGTAATAAACTTATTATCCCTCTACACAATCCCCTCTTTGTGACCCTTTGTGCTCTCCTTTCTTCGTGCTGAATCTTTTATGTTTTAAAAAAAATTTCGCAAAACCATATATTTATGATATAATAAATTTAAACTAAATTATAATAAAAAAAAGGAGAGCAAAAATGAATAATTTACCAAATTGTCCTGAATGTAATTCGGAGTATACTTATAGCGATGGGAATCTTTTCATATGTCCTGAATGTGGTTATGAATGGACTCCAGAGTCAGAAAATGAAAGTAACGAAAAAGTTTTTAGAGATGCAAATGGAAATATTTTAAATGATGGAGACACTGTAGCATTAATAAAAGACTTAAAAATCAAAGGGAGTTCTACAGTTATAAAAATAGGAACTAAAGTAAGAAATATTAGACTTGTGGATGGAGATCACAATATAGACTGTAAAGTTAATGGCGTTGGAGCTATGAAATTAAAATCTGAATTCGTAAAAAAAATATAGAAAACTTAAAAAGTTATATCTTAAAAAAGAGCCTTTAACAAAAATTGTTAGAGACTCTTTTTTTTATATTTTATTTTGAATTTCTCCATAAAATTATTTCAACCTATCTTCTCAATTAATAGTATCAATTAACAACATGATTAGAACCCAAAAAGGTAGTTTTCTAAAATCATACCACTACATATAGTTTCGTAAAAACTTTCGAACACTATATGTAGTGGTATGAAGAAAACTAAATACCTTTTTGTGGGTCAATCATAATATTAAAAACTATATTTTACTTTTGTATAAATCATATCATTATTATCAAATTGTCCAAAAGGTCCACTATCTCCAACAAAAATATCTCCTCCACCTATTATATTAAATCCATCAAATAAGCTATAATCAACCTTTGTTTTTATTAAAGCATCTTTTGTTTCTACATTATAATATGCAAACAGTTGACAAAATAGAGTATCTCTTAAAAACTTATCATTAATGTTTAAAGTTAATGTAGTCTTTAGTTTATCTTGCATAACCTCATCTTCATCTTTATAATCCAATATATATTCTTGAATAATTTGATTGCTTAAATTTACACCTAATATATTATAGTCTATGCCAATCATATAATTCAAATCATTCTTTTTTACTACTCCTTCATTTAAAATATTTTTTGTTTGCAACGCTTTATCAATATATAATGCTCCTTCTCCTCTTAAAATAAGACCAGCTACTGATTTACTAAAACTTCCACCTATAATTTTATTTCTATAATATTCAGGTTGAACTACTAATCCAGAACTCCCTTTTGAAATATTATTTACAGGTGTAGAATTCCATAAATATCCACTTATTAATTCATAATCTAAAAAATCATTTATAGAAGAAATTTTTATAGCAAAACTACTATTTTTCAAATTATTCTTCATTGACATTTTAGATAAATCCATTGTTGCGTTCTCAAATTCCTGAGGCTTTTTTATTGCCCAAATAGAATTTGAAGCTGGTAATATATCTCCTTGAAAATCTGGTATAAATACTGTTTCTACTGTAGTATCTCCAAAATAATAATCTAATTTAGCAGCATTAACCCCTATCCTTATCTCATCAAAATCTGGCAATATAAATTCTGTCAAATCTTTCGGAGAAATAACATCAGTAATAAATACTCCATCAGCTTTTCCAAATATTATCTGTTGTTTCCCTATTCTTAAATCAAAATTTTCAAAATAAAGGTCTATATATCCCTCTTTTAATTTTAAATCAATATTAGATTCAGAATTATAATTATAAAGAATTGGATTTATATGTAATTTCCCTTTATCTCCACTATAATCTAAATTCAAATTAAAGCTATTTTGTAAAATGGAATAATCTCCATTCTGCAATAAAACTCCTGTGTAGTTTTGCAAATAACCAGTTGTTTCTAACTGATTTGCAAATACTCCCTGAGTAAATAAAAGCCCTAATGAAATCAATAACAATATCTTTTTCATTATCTAACACCTCTTTTCATCATTCTTTCTGTAAATTGCCTATCTGAAATATTAGTATTATGCTTTACATCTTTTAATGAAATTGTTGTTTTATGATTATTTTGTATATTTGTCATTACACTTTTCATTACCGTTAATATTCCATCTATTTCATCTATCTTTTTTATTTCCAAAGTCTTCAATAACTCTCCATCTTCATCATAAAATTCTCTTTTTAATCCAATCCATTTATCTTTTATAACCCAGCTTATAACTTTAGAGTACATATAATCTTCATCTTTTGTAATACTCTCTATAACATAACAATTTTCACCATTCAATTTTTCCATTTTAATTATTTTATGATTATCCTCTTTTGGTTTTCTATCTCCCAAATCATCATATGTGAAATCAGAACCCATAAAATAATCACTTTTACTATCACTTGATATAGCTTTTATTCTTTTTATTGCTGGTAAATATATCCATTGTTCATCATTTTTATTTTCATCATCGTAACTCCAATTCATAAAAGATGTATTTTTTATATCCGATGGTGCTGTAAAAAACATTATTTTTTTGGTAACTTTTCCAAAATCTTTTGAAAACTGCGATATTTTTCTAATTCTCTTATCTCCATACCTGTTTTCTAGTGTCATAGTCATTTTAGAAGTTTGACTATTTCCTGTATCTCTATTGTAGACTTTTTCCATAACCTCTAGTCCTGTCATATCAAATGCAAAACTATAACTTCCTAATATTACCATCATTCCCATTATTATTACTGTTTTTATTAACTTTTTCATTTTCTTCTCCTCCTTCTAATTTTGTATTTATCTGTCAATAGCTATTTTTCTTTTTTATCTTTAAATATAAATTTAGGCTTAATTGTATTTATAGCAATTAACATAATTGTCAAAGTTGACACAAATGCTACAAACATATTAAATGATATTAATGCTCCAAGCTCTCTATTTGGCGGAAATACAGAAAACATTAATACTGAAAATCCTAAAATTACAACTACTGCATTGAAAAATATAGCTTTTCCTGCTTCTTCCATTGTATGTTTTGCTATTTCAATTTCATTTCCATCTCCTGCTGCCCTCATTTTATATCTATCTATAAAATGAATTGCATAATCTACTCCTATTCCTATTGATATACTTGATAATAGTGCTGTTGTTGAAGAAAGAGGTATTTTTAAAAATCCCATAACCCCAAATGTTGTTAATGCTGTTAATGCAATTGGAATTATACCTATAAATCCTGCAACCACACTTTTAAACATAAATGCAATTAAAACTCCTATTAATATTAATGATAATCCTAAACTTTGTATTTGCCCTTCTAATATCAAATCTGTAAATACCAAAGATTTATATGCAGAACCTGCATAATTAATCTTTATCCCTTTAAACTCATTTTTATTATTTTTGACTACATCTATTACTTTTCTTATCAGCTTAGAGTTATCTGATTTTAATTGCAATTGCATATTTAATTTTTTATAATTATAATCTATTACTTTATTTAAATTTTCAGGGTCTCCACTCATTGAATACAGTAACAGATATTGAGCTATCAAATCTCTACTACTTGGTATTGTATAATAACCTTCTTTATCTCCATTCATTACTAAATTCATTCTTTTTAAATAATCTGTCAATGAAAATGTTGCTCCAACTCCATCTATTTTTTCAATTTTAGCTTGTAAATCATCTATTTTTTTTAATATTTCAGGATTCTTAAAATCATTTTCTTTCCCTTCAAATATTATATTTAACTTTGTTGTCCCACCAAAATTATTATTTATAAATGTATCTGCTTTTACAATATTACTATTTTTTTCAAATTTACTTAAAAAACTTGAATCTACCCAAATTTTTGACATTCCATATATTGAAATCACTACTATTATTACAGTTAATCCAACTATGTATAATTTTGATTTTAATATTTTTTCTGTTATATTATCCATAAAACTATTTTCTGCTATCTCTGCCTTACCGCTTTTCTCTTTTTTAGTTAAATGTGGCAATCCAAATAGAAACACTGAAGCTGGTAAAAACATCAAAGATAATACCATTGCAAATAACACTCCAAATGCTGTAAATATTCCAAAATATTTAACTGGATATACTTGAGAAGTTAATAGCGATAAAAATCCAACTGCTGTTGTTATAGATGTCATTATTACAGGTTTATACAATTCACTTAAAACCTTTTCTATAACTATCTCTTTTTTTAATTTATTATCTTTTTCATTACTCTCTTTTGTATAATGTTTAATATGACTAAATATATGTATCCCATCTGCCACACCAATTGCAATCAACATTACTGGTATCATTGTTGAAATAGAATATATTGGAATCTTCAGATATGTCATTAATCCAAATGCCCAAATGGCACTAAATAGCACAATTAACAATGTTATTATTGTTCCTTTTATAGTCCTTAACGTTAAATATAAAACTATAATTATCACTAAAATTACAATTGGAATCATTTTTTTCATATCTTTGGGAGCTAATAGTGCTAAACTTCCTTCGATTACAGGTCTTCCTGCAATATATATTTTATCTGAACCTGTATTATATTTAGATGCCATATCCTTCAAATCTTTATACATCTTTTGAGAAAAAATATCTTTGTCTAATTCTGCAATTATTAATGTTGAATTATAATTTTTAGAAACAAGTTTACCAAAAATCATATTATTATTTTTTACATTTTCTTTTAATTTTTCTAATTTAGATTCTGTTTTAGGAACTCTTTTAAAAAATGAATTTACTTCCATTCCATATTCATCACCTACAATATTTTCAGCAGTATAAAGGCTTACAACATCTGCTTTTTTTATTTTAGGATATTTTTGCAATGCTTTTGTAATATCTTTTACTTTCTGTAGAGTTTCACTATTGATTACTCCATTTTTATTTTCAATTGCTATTATTACTCCATCTTTTATATTGAACCATTCTTCCGCTTTATCACTATAGACAAATGCAGGATTATCTTTTGGCATATACTCATCTAAATTTGTTTCTAAACGCCCATTGCTTTTTATTGCTTTTAGCGAACCTACTGTTAATAATATCATAACTATAAATATTATTATTGGATGTTTATAAATCTTTTTTAATAACTTTAACATAATTTTTCACTCCCTTTTTATTATTGAGGAACGGCTTAAAAATAACCTTCTGATTTTGTTTTAAAATACGCAATGGTTCAAGCGTTTTTATAACAAAAAATGAGAAACTTATTTTTTAAACATTCTTTATCTTCTAAATTAATTATACTCTATAAAAAGGAAAAACACCGTAACTATAGTCACGGTGTTTTGGGCGTTATCTTATTTTTTAATTTCATTTCAAAGTATTACTTCCTCTAATTTTTCTAAAGACAATATCTCTATTACACTATTTTCTTCCTTAATTATTTTTTCATCTTTTAATTTCTTAAAAGCTCTTGAAACAACCTCTCTTGAACTCCCTAACGCTCTTGCAATCTCTGTTTTTGTTTTGATTTTTATTATTTTCCCTCCATTTGATTTTTCATAAATCATCAATATATATTTAGCAACTCTCTCAACCATTTTAGAATATGATAATATTTCTATTAAATTAGATAAATTAACCATTTTTTTGCTCATCTCTTTTAAAAAATTTACTAAAAACTGTTTATTTTCAAAGGAAATTAATAACTGTTCTTTTGATAATTCATAAATTTCACAATTCTCTTCAGCTATTATATTTGCTGGATATAAATCTTCATTAAATAACAATACTCCTCCAAACATCTCTCCTTCATTAACCGTTCCTATCTTTTGCTCTTTTCCACTTGAAAAATATTTAACTATATCCAATTTCCCTTTAACCATAATTGTTAATACAGTGCATTTTTCTCCTTGATTGTATATTATTTCGCCTTTTACTAATCTCTTCTTTTTAAAGTATATCTTCTTATCCTCTAAATTTTTATTATCAAAAAAATTTTCTAAACTAAAATTTTCTGCTATTTTCATAATTTATATTCTCATCTCCTCTTTCCTCTTCCATTCCAGTTTCCATTCTTACCATTTCCATGATTCCTATTTTGCGTTCTCATTGCTCTATTTCTACCACTTCCAAAATCATTAAATCCATGTCTCATCCATAAAAATTCATCTTTATCATTAATAAAACTATATCTTTTTATCTTATCTTTCCCCAAAATAATTTTAACTTTTCTTATATGGTTTATTTTATTATATACGCTATATTCTATTTCTATATTCTCACCTTTTTTAAATTCAATCTCATTATAATCTACAAACCATCTAGGACCTATCACAAACGCTATCTCTTTTACAGTTTCGCTCTCTTTCCCCTTAATAGATACTTTTAAAATATTATTATTTTGCTCTAAAACAACTCCTTTAATTATATTTATATTATCACTATCTTCTGCAAAAATAACAAAACTAAAAATCAATAACATTAATAAAATAACTTTTTTCATCTTAATCACCCCATTTAAAAAACTCTTTAAATTATCCTATTATTCCCAATCTTTTAATTTATATCTTATACCACGACTACTAATCCCCAATATTTTAGCAGCTTGTGTTTTATTTCCATTACAATGCTCTAATGTTTTTAATATTGCCTCTTTCTCTATTTCATTTAGAGTTTTCCCAACATAACAATCCTCAACATCTTTTTTATTTTCACTCTTTTTTATCTCAATTTCCATATCTGGCATTATTAAAAATCTTTCTACTAAATTTTCTAACTCTCTCACATTCCCTGGAAATTGGTATTTTTTATATTTTTCTATTAATTTCCCTTCATAATTTCTAGCTTCCTCTTCTGTAACTTTGTATTTTTTACTATATTTATCTATAAAATATTTTATTAATAGCTCAATATCTCCATCTCTTTCTCTTAATGGAGGCAAGATTATCTTTACTAAATTCAATCTATAATATAAATCTTCTCTAAAATTTCCTTTTTTTATCTCATCTTCTAAATTTCTATTAGTAGCAGCTATAACTCTACAATTAATTTTTATAGGATTTCCCCCACCAACTTTTTCAATCTCTTTTTCTTGTAATACTCTTAAAAGTTTTGCTTGTAATTCTATATTCATCTCTCCAATTTCATCAAGAAAAATTGTACCCTCTCCAGCTAATTCAAATTTTCCTTTTTTATCATTTATGGCTCCTGTAAAACTTCCTTTTTTATGTCCAAACAGCTCACTTTCTACTAAATTATCTGGTAAAGTAGCCACATTTACTGCTATAAAAGGCTCATTTTCCCTATTCCCACTATTATGGACAGCTTTTGCTACTACCTCTTTTCCTGTTCCGGTTTCTCCCTCTATTAATACTGGCACGTCTAAATCAGCTACTTTTTTTATTATATTTTCTACATTTTCCATCTTTTTAGATTGATAAATTAAATTAGTTTTAGCTGAATTTTCTTTAATTATATCTTTTAAGTTTCTATTTTCTATTTTTACTTTTTTTGTTTCTAACGCCTTTTTTATTGTCTCTTTTAATTCTTCTATATTTACAGGCTTTGTCAAAAATCCATAAGCCCCTTTTTTCATACATCTAACAGCTGTTTCAACTGTTCCATATGCTGTTAATAATATAAAGCTAATATCCAATTTCAATCTGTTTATCTCATCTAAAAAATCTTCTCCTGTTAAATCAGGCATCTTATAATCTGATATAATCAAATCTACTCTCTCTTTTTTAGACAAATCAATTCCAGCTTTCACTCTATTTGCTGTATAAACTTCATATCCCTCTAATTCCAATATATCTTTTAATATATCTAGTTGTACTTCTTCATCATCTACAATTAATATTTTCCACATATCTATTTCACCTCTATAAAAATTTCTGTTCCAATATTTTTTTCTGACTTTACATCTATTCCCCAATTATGAGCATCAATTATCTTTTTAACTACAAACATTCCAATCCCATTCCCCATTGATTTTGTTGTATAATATAATTTAAAAAGATTTTCTAATTCCTCTTTATCCATTCCAATTCCATTATCTTTTATTAATATCCCCTTTTTGTCTACTTTAATTTTTACCTCTTTAAAATCTCTTTTATCCAAAGCTTCTAAACTATTTCTTATTAAATTTATTAATACTTCCTTTAACTTATCTTTATCTCCAATTACAATTAAATTTTCTCTGTTTTCAAATATAACATTTACCTCTTTTTCTTCAAATTGAGGCTTCATAAATTCATATATCTCTTTTATTAATTCATTTAAATTCAACTCTTTTTTATTTAAATTCAAATTTTTTCTAAGAGCTAAAAACTCCTCTATTATCCTATTTATTCTAAAAACTTCTTTGGACATTATCTCTATATATTTTTTTATTTTTTCATTTTCAGCTATTTTTTTTAGATATTCTATACTGTAATTTATTGTATTAATCGGATTTCTTATTTCATGTGCAACCATCGAAGCCATTCCACCAAGCAAAATATCTTTTTCTTTTTCTTTTATATAATTTTGTGCCTCCAATAATCTTTTTTGATGAATATTATAAATCACCATAAAAATTACAACTACTATTATTACAAATAGATTAAAAATTAAATTTATAAGTCCTCTATTAATCTCCTTATAATCATTTGTGAAATTCATATATAATACCATTTTATAATTATAAATTAAATTATTCAATTTATCATCTATTTTTAAATTAGATATTGTTTTTATAATTTTTAAATTTTTATCCACATTCCCTATTTTTATAAAAATTTTATTAGAATTATCTAAAATTTCTATTTTTTTTGTTTCTCCACCTTTTATAATATTTGACAAAATCTTATTCAAAGATATATTTTTTATTAATTCTTGAGGTTTAGGATATCTCTTTATTATAATATAATCCCCTTTTTCCCCTGCTAAATATATACTGCTACTGTCATTATAATATTCTACAACTAATATCCCATTATCTAATATCTCTTTTAATCTATCTTTAAATATTGGAATTTTATTATCTCCAAATATTATTTTAAAATTCTTATCTAATTTCACAGAATTATTTTTACTAAATTTTGTATATTTAAAATCTAAAAATATCTTTTCATAAAATATCTCTTCTATATAAAAGTATTTTTCAATAGATTCATCTAAAAGTATTTTTACTGTATTTGATAATTTTTTAGTCTTTATTTTAATTTTATATTCTAAATACACCTTTTTTTCTGCATAAGCATTTATATTATATACTCCATAAATTATAGATATACCTATTATAATTAAAAAAATCGTATTTTTCCTCAATTTGTTTATATAATTCAATATTTTCACCACCTAAAAAAAATAGAATATAACAGCTCTTTAAATTTAAAATTATGATTAGACCCCCAAAAGGTAGTTTTCTAAAATCATACCACTACATATAGTTTCGTAAAAGCTTTCGAACACTATATGTAGTGGTATGAAGAAAACTAAATACCTTTTTGTGGGTCAATCAAATTATTATTAATTTTTAAAAAGAGCTTAATTATATTCTACTTTATAACAGATTAATTATCAATTGTTATTTTTTAATTCCACTTATTAAATCTTCTTTTCCCAAAATGTTTACCACTTTCTATAGAAACACTCTTTTCAATACTGTAACCTGAATTGTGTTTAGCTATATTTTGATTTTCAATTAAACTATTTGCTCCAACTACAGCTAATGCAAATATTGATACAACTCCTATTACTTTTGGAATAAATTTAAGCTCTTTTGTCTTTTTAGGAACGGCTTAAAAATAACCTCTCCATTTGATAATAAAAGATGCAATGTTCTAAGCATTTTTATTATCAAATATAAAAAAATATTTTTTTAAACGTTCTCTTAGGTTGTGCTGTTAATTCTGTCATATACCCAAAAGGACATACTTGACACCAAGTTCTTGGTTTAAAAAACACTCCTAATATAGTTCCAACTATTGTACTTGTTAATATAAATCTAAAAAATACAAATCCAATCTTGAGTAAATCTCCTCCTGTCTTCGTTAAAGAATATATAAAGAACCCAAACATTAACGTAAAGAACAGTGCTTTAAATTTTCTGCTTTGAAAAAACTTAGGTGCTTTTTTATTTAAAGATATCTTTTGTAATATTTTTGTTAAAAAATTTCCTCTTGGGCAATAAAACGCACAAAATGTTTTTTTCTTATCTTTTATACTCATATAAACTGCTGGTATCATACATAATAATGCTGCTAAACCAAATAATGGGTTAATTATAGCTAATAATAAAAATAATATCATTAATGTCCAGTTCCATTTTAAATATACCTCTTTTAATTTTTTCATTTTTTTATCTCCTCTCTTTTTTATTTTTTATAAACTTTTATAATTTTATCCGTAAAATCTATGACTAATTTATATTTAATTTTTCACCATAGATTTTACGGCTTCTAATTTCAACTTAAACTCTATCTTCTTCCTCTACCTTGTCTTTGACCTCTATTTCCTTTATTTCTATTGTTTCTTCTCATATTTTTTCTACCACTGTTTCCTTTCCCATAAGCTGGTCTATTGTCATTAATACCATCTCCATTTGCATCTACGAAATTATCATTTATTCCATCTCCATTCTTGTCCACAAAATTTCTACCTTGCCCATTTGGATTTGCTCTTCCTGTCCCTCTTTGCCATACTGTTACTGCTGAATTTGTTGTATTAACTCTGTTTCTGCCATACCCTCTTCCATAAGCAGGTCTATTATCATTTATTCCATCTCCATTTGCATCTACGAAATTATCATTTATTCCGTCTCCATTCTTGTCTACAAAATTTCTACCTTGTCCATTTGGATTTTGTTTTCCTGTTCCTCTTTGCCATACTGTTGTTGCTTTTGCTGTTGTTGTAGTTGTTCCCTCATCTGCCATTACCAAACTTCCTATAATCATCATTGCTCCCAAACCTAATACCAATCCTTTTTTCATTTTAAACATCTCCTTTAATTTTTTATTTATTGACCTATTAGGTCTTAACACTCTATATATAGCAACTCTATTTCAAAAATATTATTTTTATCTATTTTTTTATAAAAAAATTATAATTTTTATTTTATATTGCTCTCGGCTTAAATAAAATCAACATTTAAAGCACAAAAATATTTATTAAAAAAATTTATTTTCAACAGTTCAACTTGTATCTCTTGAAAATCAATTAGATATTCTATCCTATTAAACAAAAATGCCTATGCAAAAAATTCATAGTATGAAAATTTTGCATAGGCATTTTTTGTAATTTATTTATATTTTCTGAATAAAATTATACTTTCCTAACAAATAAAAAAAACTATACAATTCAACTTTTTTGTTGTTGTATAGTTTTTTTCTATTATTTTTATCCTACCCTATTCTCTTCAAAATTCTTCCCCAATTTGAATACAGTTTTATCTCTCGATTATTATATAAATCAACCTCATTATTATCATTCAAAACATCTATATATCGCCCAGCAGGTATATTATGCTCTTTCAAATTCACTTCATTTTCAGATGAATTAAATATTGCTATTACCATTTCGCCATTATATTCTCGCTTAAATCCAAATTGCTCTTGTTTAACAAATATCTCTTCATAATTTCCATATTTTATAGCTTGCGAACTCTTTCTAATTTGTGATAATTTAGAAATATGATTTACCATGTTAGCTGATTTATTAGAGTTCATATAATTAATATCCAGATCAGGTCTTAATTCTCTATCACTACCATTCCATTTTTTTCCTTCTATCTCCCATTCACTACCATAATATATAGATGGAATTCCAGGCATTATATATAGCATTGTATATAATGTATATAAATCTTCTTTTTTCTTAATAGTTGTAGCAACTCTCTCTACATCATGATTATCTGCAAAATTATACATTGCAATATCTTGATAAATTCCACCTTTTGAAAATTGTCTTTTTAAAGAATGAGCTATCTCAAAATAATTTTTATCATTATGAGAAGAGTATAATCCTTTATAACATTCATAATTTGTAGTAGAATCAAGTTTTCCTTCTTTTATCCATCTACTATAATCTCCATGAACTACTTCTCCCATTAGCCAAAAATTTTGTTTTCTGTTTTTAACTGTTTCTGATAATTTTCTCATAAAATCAAAATCAAGAGTATCTGCCGCATCAAGTCTTATCCCATCAATATCAAATTCATCAATCCAATATTTTGCAGCATTTAATAAATATTCTACTACTTCAGGATTTTTAAGATTTAATTTAACAAGATTATAATTTCCATCCCACGTATTATATGTGAAATTATCATTATATGGACTTCTTCTGCTAAAATCTACACCGCTGAACCAATCTTTATATTTTGAATTTTGCCCATTCCATTGTAAATCTTTAAAAGTAAAATGTTCTCTCCCTACGTGATTAAATACTCCATCCAATACAACTTCTATTCCGTTGTCATGCAAAGCTCTTACTACTCCTTTAAACATTTCATTATTTCCTAAACGTCTATCAACTTTATAATAATCAACTGTATCATACCCATGTTCAAAAGATTCAAAAATAGGTCCTAAATAAAGAGCATTTACTCCTAAAAATTTCATATGTGGTATCCAATCAATAATTTTATATAACCTCTCTGTTGGATTCGATTGAAAATCATTTCTTTCTGGTGCTCCACAAAATCCTAAAGGATAAATGTGATAAAACATTTTTTCGTTTGCTAAATTCATTTTTTTCTCCTCCTCTTTCTTTTTATACTTACCGTTTGGTATAGTGTTCCTTTAAAATAAAAGGGTAACTTGTACCCTCAATATCAACTAAAAATTCCATACATAAATTGTCTACACAGTTGTCTTGCACTTTCTTCACTTATATCTTTTTCATCTTTAGTATAAAAATAATATGATATCCCAGAATTTATCATTCCCATAAATGAAAATGTATACATCCTACTTCTTCCTCTCATATTCCCATGTTGCTTTTCAGCTTCTAAAAACATTTTTTCTATTAACATGTGCTGTTTTGTATGATATTCCATTGTAGATTTATATGTCTGACTTTTTTCAGGTGAATACGCATGATTTAATATTAATCTGTAAAAATCAGAATTTTCTTTTGCAAATTTAAAATAACAAAACATTATTTTTTCTAATGTCAAAACTATATCGCCTTTATAATCACTTATTTTAGCAAGTTCATCTAAAAAAGGTAAAAACTTTTCTGTTAATATAGCATTTATAAGACCTTCTTTGCTTCTAAAATAGTGATATAATGTAGGCTTTTTTACTCCTGCTGAATCAACTATTTTTTGAACTCCTACGTTATCATATCCCTCTTTAGCAAATAATTCAAGGGCGAATTTCATTAATTCTTCTTTTTTTGACATCGGTTTTCTCCTTATCGGTTTTGTTTAGTATACCATTCGGTACAGTAAATGTCAAGATATTTTTATACAATTTACTTTAACATTTCATAATTTTATAAATTTGAGTATATTTTTTAGAATATTTAGATATATTAAAAAATAAATTTGTCAAAATTATTTTTTACTTTTTTTAATTTTTACTATGCCATACTTATCTTTATAACAATATAAAGACTGTATATAAAGCTACTTTTATTTTTCACTCTACAACAATTTTTTCAATTCATAGCATTTTCATTTTCTAATTCACTTATTTTTCTATTTTCTATTTTTTCCCATTTTATCATAAATATAACAACAGAGACAATCAGTACCATCCCACTAATTAAAGGTAAAAAATTTATTGCATATTTTTCTATAATAGAACTTGATAAATATACCGCTAAAGGAGATAATATACTTCCTCCCATAGTAATAACTCCTAATATTTTTCCTTTTTTATTATCTGGGATTATGTCCTGAAACAAAATCATCAATTTTATATTTGATATTATCATAAATAACCCAAAGAAAAACATATCTATTAAAAATAAAGAAAAAACTAAAATTTTAGCTTTAATATTAACTATAGTAATAACTCCTATAACTAAAAGAAAAAATGCCATTAAAATAGTTGATTTATATGGATATTCTACTTTTAATTTTTTCTTATTAACTATAATAGACCCAAATAATGCTCCTATTGAAAAAAATGTCCTCAAAATTCCAAATTCAACAGAAGAATACCCTTTTAAATTAATAATGATATATGGAACTGGTATTAAATAACCAAAATTAAAGAAAAAGTTAAAAAGAACAAATGATAAAAATAGAGTTAAAATTTTTTTATCATTTTTAATATCAGCAAATCCTAATATTAATTCACTAAAAAATTTATCTTTTTTCTTTTCAAGATTAGAGACAATTTTATTATATCTTAAAAATAATTCACTTATTCCAGATAACAAAAAAGATATCCCATTTATAAAAATAAAAATTTTAATATCAACTATATAATAAATTACTCCACCAATAAGTGGACTTAATATATAAGTTAATGAATTAATAGTCTCATTTAACGAATATAGCTCTTTTATTTCATTATTTGATATTAACTCCTTTAAAGAACTATCAAATAATATATTAAAAAAAATACTTGTTGTTGATAATAAAAACATTGTAATATAAATAAATTCTATCTTTACCCCAAATAAGTTTACTGTAAAATAAAAAAAAGATAATATAAAAAAACTTAAAAAATCACTAATAGCTAACATCCATCTTTTATTTATTCTATCTACCAAAGTTCCTATTATTGAAGAAAAAAATATTCTTGGTAAATAGGTTACTATTAAAGATAATCCAAATGACAAAGGAGAACCTGTTATTTTTAAAATATAGTAACTTAAAGCAAAATTAAATATATTAGTCCCAAATAATGAGATTATTTTACCTAATAATAATAATATCTTATTTTTATTTCCCGATAAATTTATAAACTGCACTAGCATCTCCTCCTACCAGTTTTTTCCAATGTAATAGTTGCAAATACTTGCGAATATATTTTTTCATTAGATTTTAATTTTATATGAATCTTTTTCAAAATAGAATATTTAAATATGTTGAATTATATTAATAAGCAAGTTTGTTTCAAACGTAGCATTGAACAGCCCTGTGTATAATATAATCCATTTTTCTAGTTGTAGTTCTTAATTCACTTTACCTACTCTAAATGCGAAAGAACCAAAAAACTTGACACACCCCACCTTTTAACAATTTAATATTCCTTAAAATGGATTTTATCAACATTGTTAGCGATAGTAAAAAGAGAGTTAAATCTTTCTTTTATTTCGTTGAACACTTCATTTTTAGAGTTGTTTGCATTAATTCTTTGAATATTTTCTTTATTAGTTATTATTTTTTCAAACATATTTCTAACTTTAGTTAAAATATCTATATTTTCATCAATTCTATGCTCCTTTTCTTTTCTTGTCAAAATTCTTTCTTGAGATAAGCTTAATTCGGTGTCAAAATAAAAAATTAGATTAGGTTCTTCGACTAATGAAAGAATCTTCTCCACCCATTCCATCTCCTCTTTCGTGCATCCATATCCCATTCCATAGGCAATAAAGTCTATTTTATGTCTGTCACATAGTAAGAAGTCATATTCCGACACTTCTTTCATTATCTTTAAGTAGTGATGTGTCACGTCATAAGCCAAACCAATTCGAACAATAAACGGTGGCAGTTCATGATATGCACATGGATCCCCAAAGTATCTATCACAATACTCATAAATTACTTCTAAAGCAGAAAATTGTACTTTTGTAGTCTTTACTTTAAATCCTTTATTTGAGAGATATTCATAAAGGTTATTCATCTGAGTTGTTTTTCCTGAACCATCAATTCCAGAAAAACTTATTACATATGGTTTTTTCATTTTTTTACCTCCCTTATTCTCTGGGTAGTGTCAAATATAAACATTTATACTTTAATATATATCATTATACCCTTTTAAAAATTTCTTTTCTATTTATACCTAGTTTTTCAAGCTTTTCATTAATTCCATTTTTTCATTATATTTCAGATTATTTTTTAATAAAAAATCATTATAATCATCTATATTATAATTTTTAGAAATCATTTTCATATATTCCCAAATTAATTCTATTATTAAAATTCTCATTGGTTGTTACCTTGATTTGATAAATTGTATATTTTTTCACATTCCATAATAAAATCCTCTTCTTATTATATATTTTTATTTTTAAAATTATAACTCATATAATTTTTAATACTATTTTGAAAAACTAAGAAATTACAAAATTCTAAATACGATTTTTAGATTTTGAAAAATTCGAACAATTCAATCTCTTTACAGTCCCATTGGACTAAAACATTATACTACATACAAATATTTTTTTCAAGTTCTTTAGCTTAAGATAATGTAAAATAATTATAGAATTTTAGCCACCAATTTACACTAATATACACCAATAATTAAATACAAATGAATGATATTTTATATTCATCAGTGTTAACCTCTGTTCATATCGTGATTTTAAATGTTTTTTTTTATATTTTTGTATTAAGATTCTTTTTCTATAAAAATTTGCCACTATCATCATTCTTTAAATTTCATCTCTAATATTCATATCCAAACCTTAAACTATTCAAATTATATAATAATTGATTTTTCCATTAAACAATAGTATAATTAATAAACAAACTTTTACAAAAATCTAAGGAGGTAAATTTTATGAGCGTTAATAAAGTAGTAGCTATAATCGGTGGCGGTGCAGGTGGAATGACAACTGCTGCTCAATTAAAAAAATATGATTCATCTATTGATGTAGTTGTATTTGAAAAATCTTCATATGTTGCTTGGGCTGGATGTCCAACTCCATATTTCATTGCAAACGAATTACCATTTGGAAGTGTGGCACATTATACTCCTGAACATTTTAGAAATATCAAAGGAATTCAAATTTATGATAATCACGAAGTGGAAAAAATTAATTTTGACTCAAATTCATTAATTGTAAAAGGTGAACAATTTAATGGTGAATTCAAATATGATGAATTAGTCATTAGCACAGGCGGAACTCCATTTACTCCACCTATAAAAGGTTATTCTAAAGATATAAAAGGAATTTTTAGATTATCTCATGCTGTTGATGCTATAAATATCAAAAAATATATAGAAAATGATAAACCTAAAAAAGGTGTTATTATAGGTTCTGGATTTATAGGTATAGAAATGGCAGAAAGTCTTTCTCTAAACAGTATAGAAACTGTTGTCGTTGAGAAAATAGACCGAATTTTCCCAATGTTTAGCAAAAAACTTCTTGCTCCAGTATACAAAAAATTTGAAGAAAAAAATATAAAATTAATTTTAAACAATTCAGTAGATGAAATTTTTTCTGAAAACGGAAAAGTTACAGGTGTAAAATTAAATGATGGTTCTACAATTGATGCTGATATTATCATGATGACAATTGGAACTAGACCAAATACAGAATTAATTGAAAAATCAGGATTTCAACTTAATGAAAATAGCAGAGTTTACGTGGACGAACATTTAAAAACATACATACCAAATGTATATGCATTAGGTGATATGATTTTTACAGATAATATTATTACAGGCAAAAAAGTTTATGCTCCTTTTGGAGACGTTGCAGATAAACAAGGTATCGTAGTAGCAAGCAATATAACTGGAACGCCTATGAAATGGAAAGGTGTAATGGGGACTTTTGCCACTTCATTTTTTGATGTTAGATTGTCTAAAACAGGTCTTACATTAGAAGAAGCAAAAGAAAATGGATTTAATGCTGGTTCTGTTTCTTTAAAAGCTTTTACTAAAGTTCCAGGATTTGCTGACTCAAGAGCAAATTCCATTGAGGTAGTTTATGATAAAGATTCAGAAACTATTTTAGGTGCATTTATGGTAGGATATGAAGCAGTTGCTCAATTTATAGACCAATTTGCAATAGCCATTAAATTTAAATTAAATTTAGAAGACTTATTTGACGTAGATTACGCTTATTCACCAACTAATTCTACTGTATGGAATCCATTCCTAGCAGCATTTAGAAAAATATTAAGATAAGAAATAGCATAGCTTATATACTTAGGAACGTTTAAAAAATAAGTTTCTTATATTTTGTTATAAAAACGCTTAAATTATTGCGTATTTTAAAACAAAATGGGAATGTTATTTTTAAGCCATTCCTTAGTAAATTTAGACTTTCCTAATATATATAAGAAAAGAAGCCTTTTTTAAAAACCGGCTTCTTTTCTTTTTCTCTTCTTCTAAATTGTACATTGTCCACTATCAATTATTCTTATAATATTCAACTATATCAGGATATTTCCCCATCTCTTCTTTCCCTTTATCATTTAATTTATATACTCCTCGTTCAACCCTATCAAACCATCCATAAAAGTTTTTAATCAAAATACTGCTTGTTTTTTCCCCTGTTCCAATTTTTTTTAATTCTTTAGCAGATAAAGGTCCATTTTTTTCCAAACAACATGCAATAAATATATTCTGCTCTTTATAAGCTGTCATTATTGCTGTTCTTCTACTTCCTCCTATATTTCTATTCCCAGTTCTCCCCTTTATCTCTTCTATTATTGCAAATCTCTGTTTTTTACTTTTTCTCTCTACATATTCATTTGGATGAAATATTATATCTACTCTTGTATCTTTTTTTAGAAAAACAACAAATATCAACCCTAACTCTAATTTTTTTAATAACCTAACTATATCTTTCCAATTTTTAGGCAAATTTTCAGGCCTTGGCACTGCAATATAAACAGAATCTGCTCTCCTCTGTCTTTCAACTGCTTGAACTAATAAAGTCAAATTTATACTTTTTTTCAGCTCTATAATAATAAGATTATCATCTTTTATTGCAACTACATCACAATCTTTAACTTCACTTTTTACATTATAGCCATTTTTTGCCATATAATCATAAATTGGTTTATATAAGTCTGTTTCTTTAATTTTTTTCATAATTCCTCCAAAGCCAAAAAATCAATCCAAATCAATATCTTTCCCACAATATGGACATTTCATCTTTTTTTCTTTTTCAATTGCTATCTCTTCTGTAAAAGCTGATGCCAATATACCAGTTGGCAACGCAAATAATCCAATCCCTAAAATAGATATAATTGCACCTAAAAACTTCCCTAAAGCCGTTATTGGATAAATATCACCGTATCCTACAGTAGTCAAGGTTGCAATCCCCCACCACATCGCTGCTGGAATACTCGAAAAAGCTTCTGGTTGTGCTCCATTTTCTATATAATACATTAGACTAGAAGTAATTATAAGTAGTACAATTACTATAAACAGGGATATTAAAAGCTCTTCTCTTTTTTTCTTTATAATTTTATAAAATGTCGTAACCGCTTTTGAATACCTTCCAACTTTTAAAAGTCTAATCAATCTAAATAATCTTACAGCTCTCATAATTCTCAAATCAAATGGAATTAAAACAGGCAGATAAAATGGTAATATTGCTAATAAATCTATGATTGATAATGGGGATAATATAAATTTAATTCTTGCTTTAAATTTATTTTTTTCTTTTTTATATTTATCATCTTCCACACAAACCCATATTCTCAAAATATATTCCACACTAAAAATTATAACTGATATAAATTCAAAATATAAAAAAACTTTTCCATATTTTGTAACTAAACTATTTACAGTTTCTAGTATTACAGCCAATACATTTAGAGATATTAAAATCATCATAAAAATATCAAATATTTTACTCTCTTTATCTCCCTCTTTTGCTTTTTCCAATATTTCATATAATCTTTTTCTTTCTATTTTTTTAAATTTAGCCAATCTTTTAAAATTATACATAAAAAATCCCCCTTTTGCAAATAATTAAATCGTATGGATATTATAGTTTAAATATATTAATCAAAATCAAAGATTATACTTTTTTCTTGATAAAAAAGTACCAAAAAATCAAGTGCTAATGCTCCAAGTAATAATTTTCTAAGGCTCATTCCCTACAGTTGCCAAACTCGCTACGCTCAAACAATGTCAACTGCTTAACGGGAATTTCACCAAGAAAATTTATTACTTTCCGCAAATGCACGGGGAAAAATTAAAACATTAAAATATTAAAACATTAAAACATTAGATTCTTTAATCAACTACTCAACTACATTAAAATTCAACATATGATTACCCTATTTTATTATCGGATTCTTTTATTAATTCATTATAAAAAAACAGCGTAGCTTATTTTCATGAATAAATTTATACTTTCCTAACAAATAAAAAATGAGTCCAAACCCTAAAATAAGCTTGGACTCATATATTTATATTTTTAAAGAACTTTTTCTAACTTCTTAACTTACCATTAAATCTTTTTTCTATATTTCCCAAAATCTTTTTCAAAACTTTATCTACTTCTTCATCTTTTAGTGTATCAGTTTCACTTCTAAAAGTTACACTTATTGCAATACTTTTAAATCCTTTTTCTACTTGTTCTCCTTTATATACATCAAATAGCTCAACTTTTTCTACTATTTTTCCACCTTTTTCTATAACTTTTAATAAATCTCCAACTAAAACATCTTCTGGTGCAACAATTGCTAAATCTCTTTGAATAGCTGGATATTTAACTATTTTTTTATATCCCGTTTTTTTCTTAGAATATTTTTCTATCTTTTCAATATCAAATTCTGCTATATATACTCTTTCTTTTATTCCCATATTCTCAAGCACATTAATATGAATTTCTCCATAACTTCCAATTAAATCTCTTCCTACATATAAATCTACACTTCTACCTGGATGAAACATTTTAGATTCACTTCTTTTTAATGTATAATTTTTAAAATTTAGTATCTCAAAGAATGATTCTACATATCCTTTTAAATCATAAAAATCATAATTATTAGGCTTTGCATCCCATAAATTTTTATTATTTTTTCCAGATAATGCTACTCCAAATTTTAATGTTTCTATAGGTAATTTTTCTTCAGATTTAAAAAATAGTTTGCTTACTTCAAATATTTTTAAATCCGAAATATTTCTATTTAAATTATCTTTTATATTTGTTAAAAAACTATATGCAAGTGTTGGTCTAAGTATTGCCATATCTTCATTAATAGGATTTTTAATTTTTACAGTTTCAGCTTCATTGTATATTTTATTTAATCCAGCTTCAGGGATAAAGCTATAATTTATAACTTCTTGAAGCCCTATTTCACTTAAATATTTTTTATATTTCATAGCTAAAGCTATATTTGAATCTATTTTTCCTGGCTTAATATTTTCTGTTGGCATAATAGATTGTATATTCTCAAATCCATAAATTCTCAATACTTCTTCATATAAATCTGCAGCTCTTTCCAGATCTCCTCTAAATGATGTTGGAATTACTTTTAAATCATCTCCTAAATCTTCAACTTCTAATTCTAAATTTTTAAGTATTTCTACAATTCTGCTTTTTTCTATATCTTTTCCTAAAAATTTAGATAATTTATTTATATTTAACATAATTTCTTTTGTTTCAGGTTTTTCTATATATTTATCAACTATTCCTTGTACAATCTCTCCACCTGCTACACTTTGGATTAATTGTGCTGCCCTTTTAGCTACAGTTTCTGTATCTTCTATATCAATTCCTCTTTCATATCTATATGAAGCATCACTTGCTAATCCCAATTTTTTAGATGTTTTTCTTATATTTTCTGGTTTGAAATAAGCAATTTCTATAAGCAAATCTTTTGTTTCATTTGTAATTTCTGAATTTAATCCACCCATAACACCTGCTATTGCAACAGCTTTTTTAGTATCTGCAATAACTAACATAGACGAATCTAATTCTCTTTCTACATTATCAAGTGTAACTATTTTTTCATTTTCATTAGCAGCTCTAACTACTATTTTTTTCCCTTCTATTTTATCATAATCGAAAGCATGTATAGGATGCCCATATTCCATTAAAATATAATTACTAACATCTACTACATTATTTATACTTCTAATTCCAATTGCATTTAATCTTTTTTTCAACCAGTTTGGCGATTCACCTATTTTTACATCTTTTATAACACAAGCTGCATATCTTTTACATTTTTCACTGTCTACAATATCTACATCAATATAATCAGATGCTTTTTCAGAATTTTCTTCTATTTTTATTTCAGGATATTTTACTTTTCTTCCATAATATGCACCTAATTCTCTTGCTATTCCAATATGTGATAGACAATCTGGTCTATTTGGTGTTATTTCAAGCTCAAAAACTATATCATTTTCTTTTAAATGCTCTTTCAAATTTTCTCCAACTTTTGCATTTTCTTCTAATATCATTATTCCTTCATGAGATTCAGATAATCCAAGCTCTTTTTCAGAACATAACATCCCCTCTGATTCCACTCCTCTTATTTTAGCTTTTTTTATCTTAAACTCTCCAGGTAAAATAGCTCCAACTTTTGCAACTGCAACTTTATCCCCATTTTTATGATTTTTAGCTCCACATATAATTGGCAAAATCTTATCTCCTACATCAACTTTACAATAAGTTAATTTTTCAGAATCAGGATGTTTTGTAAGCTCAACTATTTTTCCTACAACGACATTATCTAAAAATTTTCCTTGCTCTTCAATAGCTTCAACCTCTTGTCCTATCATAGTTAAAGCATTTTCAAGCTCCATTATATTTTCATTTATATCTATATACTGACTTAACCATTCTAACGATATTAACATTGTGTTCCTCCCTATTATAATTAAATATTCCTGTGCTATTTCTTTCTCTCTGTTTAATACACGTATATTTTTTATTTTTACCCCCTCATGAATTGTCCTTACAGACATCTCACAAAAGATAACATTAACCCGTTCGCTCCTACATGTTCTCTCTCTATTTAAATTGTCTCAAAAATCTCATATCATTTTCGAAAAATGCTCTCAAATCATCTATTCCTTTTCTAAGCATTGCCACTCTTTCTATTCCTACTCCAAAAGCAAATCCACTATATTTTGTCGAATCATATCCTACTTCTTCTAATACTTTCGGGTCTACCATTCCACACCCCATTATTTCTAACCATCCACTTCCTTTACATACTCTGCAACCTTTTCCGCCACAAACTACACATTCTACATCCATCTCTGCTGATGGTTCTGTAAATGGGAAAAAATGTGGTCTAAATCTTGTTTTTCTTTCTCCAAATGCTCTAATTACAAACTCTTCTAATATAGCTTTTAAATTTGCAAACGAGATATTTTCTCCAACCATTAATCCTTCCATTTGATGAAACATTGGTGTATGTGAAATATCATAATCAGAACGATAAACTTTACCTGGACATATCATTCTAAGCGGTGGTTTATGTTCTTTCATATATCTTATTTGTACAGGTGATGTTTGAGTCCTAAGTACCACATCATCCTCTATATAAAATGTGTCTTGCAAATCTCTTGACGGATGAGTTTCTGGAATATTTAATGCTGTAAAATTATAATAATCTAATTCTACTTCTGGTCCATCAGAAATATCAAATCCCATTTCTATAAATATTTCTTTTAAAAATTCTGTAGTTTCAGTTATAGGATGTAATCTACCAGCTGCAACTTTTTTCCCAGGTAATGTTATGTCTATAACCTCTTTTTTTAACTTTTCTTCTTTTTCTTTTTCTTTTAATATGTTAAATTTTTCTTCTAATTTTCCATTCAAAAAATTTCTTGTTTCATTTACTATTTGACCTATAATTGGCCTATCTTCTTTTGATACTTCTTTCATCCCTTTTAATATTTGAGTAAATTCACCTTTTTTCCCCATTAGTTTAATTTTAATATCTTCAAATTCTTTTAAATTAGCTATTTTTTCAATATTATCTTTTGCTTTTTCTTTTAACTCGATTATTTTCTCTTTCATCTTTCCTCCTGTTTTTTATAATTCAATGTTTTTGATTATTTTTCTATATTCTTGATTAACTTTTCTATATTTTCCAATTTATCCTCTTTTCTTATTGCATTTTTTACTTTTTCTAATTTTTCTATATTTTCTATTTGAGTTATATTTTTCATTAATTTTAATCCAGATTTTCCAAATTTTATATCTAATGCTAATTCTATTCCTTCTATCATTCCTTCTTTTTTCCCTTCTGTTCTTCCTTCTTTTTTCCCTTCTTCTCTTCCTTTATATAACCATATGTTTTTTGACTTCTCTATTCTTTTTTCTACTAATCTTTCTGCTGTCGTCATGGCAATCTTACCTCCCTCTTCTGACACATTTTCTTTAATTAATTCTATTAATTTCTTATCATCTATTTCCGTAGTATTTAATAAATATATTGTTATACTCTTTATTGCATCTATATTTGAATTCGACAATAATTTCAATATAGTTGGTAACTCAATTAATAAATCACTACTATAAATATACTTCAATAATTTCATCATAGCTTTTAATTCTGAAACCCCAACTATCTCACTGTCTTTATATTTACTTAAATCATATAGCATATATTGAAAATCAGGTATATATTTTTTTAATTTATCATCTTTTAACTTTAACATATCAGAAAATTTTTCTTCTATATTCCAAACTTTTTTCCCATGATATATTACCAACGGTAATATTATTGGTAATTTCTCTTTCTGTTTCATTTTACTTTTCCAAATTTTCAACATATATTCTAATAATTGTAACATTATAAGTTTATCGGGATAACTTTTATGCTCAAATAAAAAGTAAATATAACTTTCTTCTCCTGATATTTTTACTTTATATAATAAATCTGTAAAATATTCTTGAAGTTCTTCTGTTACATAACTATCCTTCTCTATTTCCAATTCCTCCAAATTTATAAGCTCATATATGTCCTTCCCTAAATAATTTTCTAAAAAACTCTTAGCATTATCTTTTTTTGTCAATATCTCTTTTACATACTTATCATGTGGATTTACTAATTTCCCCATTTTTCACCTGCTTTATAATAATTTTTTTACTTTTTCATCTTATCCAATTCAAAAGTAACATGCACAGTTACTTTTATCTCCTGTTTTCTGCTAGATGTATTATATAATCCATAACTTGCTATTGCTGTGGAATAAGGTTCTGTTATTTGAAATACTCCTGTTCTTGCATTTATTATATCTCCAACTTTATAATCAGTATTTGATATAATTTCATCTCCTCTTTCTCTTGCATTTATTGTTGCTTTTGCCAAAATTTCTTTTTTCATATCATCTATTTTAGAATAATAATATCCTAAATTTGAATTTTTAATTAATATTCCAGTTTCTGTAAGTTTGTCAGGAAACAGTGCTAAACTCTCAACTTTATCAATATCTTTTGAGATAATATAAAATTTTTGACTTGCAACATACCCTGATATTACTCCATCTCTATTATAATTAGGATACATATTCATTGGAGTTACTGTAATTTTTTCATTTAACCCATTGCTTTTTAAAGCTTTTTCCAATTTTTTATATCCAGCATTTAATTTTGAATACAGTTTTTTCACACCATTTATATCGCTTCTCTCTTCTAGTGTTATACTCCATTTTATAGTATCTGCCTCATATTGTGTAGATGCGATTCCTACTGCTCTTAATGTTCTTAATGGTTGCCTGCTCTCATAAAGAAACTTTCCAAATATATAAGACGACACTATTAAAGCCAAACTTAAAACAGTTGCTGATATTATCAAATAAATTTTATTCATTTATCCACCTCTCCATTCTTTTTAGACTTTCTTCTTTTCCTAAGTAATACATTGATTCAAATAATCCTGGTGAAACAGTTTTTCCTGTTATTAAAACTCTAACAGGCTGTACTACTTTATTTAAGCTCATTCCATTTTCTTTTGCAAAATTTCTAAATACTAATAATAGATTTTCTATATCCCAATTTTCATTTTCCAAAATTTTATAAAGATTTTTTAGATTTTCTTTAATTCCCTCTTTTTCAAGAAACTTAGTTTTTCCTTTTTCATCATAACTTTCTATCTCTTCAAAAAAGAATTTGTTAAGTTCATAAAGTTCTTTTAATGAAGATACTTTATCTTTTGAAATTCCAACTATATTTTTGAAATTTTCTCCCATTTTTTCTATCTCATCTATATTTAGATATCCATATTTTATCAAATAATCTTTAAATAATTTTTCCATTTCTTCTAAATTTTTTGAGCTAATATAATATTTATTAAACCAATATAGTTTTTTATAATCAAATACAGTTGCCTTTTTAGTCATTTTACTTAAATCAAAATCATCAATCCCATCTTCAAAAGAAAAAATTTCTACATCTGTTGAATATCCTAATACCATTAAATAATTTATTATTGATTCTTTTAATATTCCATCTTTTTGAAAACTATCAATTGACACATCTCCGTGTCTTTTGCTAAGTCTTGTTTTATCTTCACCTAACATTAATGGCAAATGCCCATATTCCGGTATTTCTAATTCTAAAGCTTCATAAATCATAACTTGTTTTGGAGTATTTGACAAATGGTCTTCTCCTCTGATTACAAAACTTACCCCTTCTTCATAATCATCTATAACTACTGCAAAATGGTATATTGGAACTCCATCTGATTTTCTTATAATAAAATCTTTGAAATTTTCTTTTTTAAAATAAACTTTTCCTTTTATTTTGTCATCTATCACAAAATTTTTATCTGGAATTTTTAATTTTATAGTAAATTTTTCGCTATTTTCAATTTTCTTTTTAACCTCTTGCTCTGATAAATTAAAACAGTTACACTTATCTTCTTTATCATTACAAAAACATCTATATGCTTTATTTTCTTCTATTAATTTATCAAAATATTTATTATATTTACTAAAATCATCAGATTGCCTATAAAATTTATCCCATTTTATTCCAACCCATTCCAAAGCATCTGTTATTGCTTTCTCATACTCTTTTTTACTTCTTTCTCTATCTGTATCTTCTATTCTTAATATAAAATTTCCATGATTTTTTTCAGCATAAATAAAATTAATTAATGCCGTTCTAAGCCCGCCTATATGTAAATATCCCGTTGGACTTGGTGCAAACCTAACTGTTTTTTCCATAATTTCTCCTCATCTATATTTCACTTAAAATTTTCAATTTTTCTCTTAATTTTTCCAATTTTCCTCTTAATAAATTAATATTATTATCCTCAGCTAAAAATTCTATCTCTTCTAATAATTTTTCTGTTTTAGACGTTACATCTTCAGAAATTTTTTCTTTTTTTCTTCTTAATAATCTTTTTACTTTTGAAGCTATTGAATCCATCTCATTTTTCAAATCTATTAATTCTCTTTTTTTATTATCTTCCTCTTCAAATTCTTTTGCTTCATTAATCATCTTTTCTATTTCCATATCACTTAAAGAATATGTATTGCTAATAACTATTTTTTGCTCATTTCCATTATCCACATCAACTGCTGATACATTTAATATTCCATTTACATCTATATCAAAAGTTACTTCAATTCTAGGCTCACCTTTTGGAGCTTTTCTTATATTTGCTAATTCAAATTTTCCAAGACTAATACTGTCTTTCGCAAATTTTCTTTCTCCTTGTACTACATTAATCTCTACACTTTTTTGATTGTCAGAAACTGTTGTAAATATTTTCGTTTCAGTTGTTGGAATTACTGTGTTTCTAGGAATTATAGCTGTTATTAACCCACCTTCTGTTTCCAAGCCAAAAGTAAGTGGCGTTACATCAACTAATACAATCCCTTTTATATCTTCTGATAAGACCCCGCCTTGTATTGCTGCTCCTCTTGCAACTACTTCATCGGGATTCACACCTTTATAAATTTCTACAGAAAAAATATCTTTCAACATCTCTTGAACCATTGGTATCCTTGTTGAACCACCGACTAATATTATTTTATCAATCTCTTTTTCTGTAATTTCTGCATCAGTCAGAGCATTTTTTATAGGGTCAATTGTCTCTTCCACTAATTCCTCTATTAAACTCTCAAATTTAGCTCTTGTTATTTCTAAATCTAAATGTAAAGGCCCTTTTTCATTTGCTGATATAAATGGCAAACTTATTTTTGCAGATTTTAATTCTGACAGTTGTATTTTACATTTTTCTGCTGCATCTTTTATAGATTGCAAAGCCATATTATCTTTTGATAAATCTATTTTAGTCTCTTTTTTAAATTCTTCTATAATATAGTCTATTAATTTCTGGTCAAAATCATCTCCACCTAGCTTATTTATTCCGTTAGTTGATTTTACCTCTATTGTCTTTTCTCCATCAATACTACTTATTTCCAAAATAGAAACATCAAAAGTTCCTCCACCTAAATCATATACAAGAACTGTTTGCTCTTCTTCTTTATCTAATCCATAAGCAAGTGCTGCTGCTGTTGGCTCATTAATAATTCTTCTAACTTTTAATCCTGCTATCTTTCCAGCATCCTTTGTAGCTTGTCTTTGGGCATCACTAAAATACGCTGGAACAGTAACCACAACTTCTTCTATTATCTCTCCAAAATGCTCTTCTGCATCTCTTTTTAATTTTTGTAATATCATTGCAGATATTTGTTGCGGTGTATAATCTTTATTATTAACGTTTATCTTTTCATCCGTCCCAATATACCTTTTAATAGACCTTACTGTCCTATCAAAATTTAAAACTGCTTGATTTTTTGCTACTTCTCCAACTAAAAGTTCTCCGTTTTCATTAAATGAAACTATTGATGGAGTAGTTCTATTCCCTTGTGAATTTGGAATTATTTCTACTTCTCCGCCCTCTCTTAAATAGGCCATACACGAATTTGTAGTACCTAGGTCTATCCCCAAAATTTTACTCATAAATTACACCCCTTATATTAATCTTTTTATAAGTCAAACATTTTATTTTAAATCTATAAATATATTAAATAACAAAATAAGATACGCTTTATATGGTAAAGCATAAATATTTTTCTAAATTTTTGGCTTCTGAAAAATTTTGCCTTAAAAAATCACATATTTCAAAAAAACAGCGTAACTTATTTTCTGAATAATTATATACTTTTCTAGTAAATTAAAAGTTTATCTTAGATATTATTTCTTCTATTTCTCCCCTTGTTAAATCCGTTAATTTCATTATCATTTCCATATCCAATCCTAGTTTTATAGATTTTTTTATAACAGCTTCTAATGATTCTTTTTTCCCTTCCTCTAATCCTTTTTCTATTCCTTCTTCGATTCCTTGTTCGATTCCTTGTTCGATTCCTTGAGTTATATATTTTTCTCTTTCAGCTTGTACATCATAATGCACTGCCATCTCAAACATATTTTCCAACCTCCCCTCATAAATTTGCTCGATAACTTCTTCCCTTTCTTCTTTAGGAACATTTATCCTTATTAATAGCAAATTCATTGCTTCTACTACTTTTTCTAATTCTCTTTTACTTCCTATGTCTTTTTTCACATTTTTCCAATAACTTTTTTCTATATTACTCAGTTTTGATAACTCTTCTGGTTTTTTTATTTTATCTATTAATAATAGTGTTGATAACAAATCCTCATAAGTTTCTAATTTTTCAAAACTTATTTTGTTTAACTCTATTAATTCATATTCAAAATTCGGTACAAATCTTTTAAATTTTTCTTCATTTTTCACTTTTTCTTTAAATGCTTTTACTGATGTCCAATTTTTTATCCCATCATAAAAAATTATTGGATATATTGGTGGCAATAAAAAGCATTTATTTCTTGATACTTTTTTATTATCATCTATATATTTTCTCCAAAGTTTCACCATATATTCTAATATTCTAAAACTCATTAAATAATTTATATTTGATTGCTGTTCTAACAAAACAAATACAAATATCTCTTCTCCATTGCACTTAACTTTATAAATTATATCACTTTCTCTGTTAGTTTCTAATCCATCTGTAAATAATGATGGAATTAATTCAAGTTTACTTTCATCTATTTCTGATACCCAAGATTCTTTTATAAAATCTTTTAATAGCATCAAAAATAATTTTTTATCTGAAAATATCTTTTTAAACATATCGTCTCGTTTTACTTTATTTCTCATAATTTTCCCCTTATCACCTGATACCTCTAAAGTCCCTTATGCATAAATTTAATTTTATCCCCTTCTATCTCTATAATTCCATAATTCCCGTCTTGTGCCGCTCCAGGATTAAAAATCTCTATATTTTTATATTTTTCATAATATTTATTGTGAGTATGCCCAAAAATCACCACATCTACTTTTTTCTTTTCTGCAACTAATTTCAAATTATCATACCCTCTTTTTACTCCATATAAATGGCCATGAGTTAATAAAAACTTAAATCCATCTATTTGAATTTCTAATTCTTCTTTACTATCTCTATCCATATAATCTGTATTTCCTTTTACTATATAAAATTTAATTTTATCATTATATAAATAAGATAATTCTATCCCATCTTTTGAATGATCACCTGTAAAAATTATATAATCAGGTTTTTCTTTTTCTACCATTTTATGAATTTTATCAAATTTTCCATGACTATCTGATATAACTAATATTTTAGCCATTTTCTAACCTATAAATACAGGTATTTTAGAATTTTCTAACAATTTAGCTCCTAAATCTCCAACTATTTTTTCAAATGAAAAAAAATGTTTTAAATTCCCCATTATAAGCATATCTTTTTCATTAATAAACTCAATACTATCTTTTACTCCTAATCTAACTTCTTTATATCCTTTTTTTGAAATATTAAAATACTCTTTTAATTCCAAATCATCATCTTCTTCTTTAATATATAAAATATCTAACCTTACTACATCACTAAAAATATTCAAAAATGAAAAAATACTTTTATTAGATTTTTCTTCTAAGTCATCAGCAAAAACAACATTATCTAATCCAAAATCTCCTTTTTCAGGAATTAAAATAATCGGTTTTTCATGTACTCTAAGTAAAGCTTTTATCTCAGAATCTATAATTTCTTTCTTTGTTGTAATTAATATATCTGCACTATTTAATTTTTTTATAGCTGATTCTACAGTTAATCCCTCTACAATAGAAAATTTTGCAGGTCCAAACTCTTTTAAAAACTTTTCTTTTATAGCTTGTGATGTTTTGACTTCTATCTCTTCCCATTCTTTAATTATATAATTCGATGATGTATCCATTATCATTCCTTCTACTCCTGCAGGAATAATATCATATTTATTTACATCTTTAACATATAACCCTTCTACCCTCAATTTATATTTTTCTTGTAATTTTTTCCCATAATTTATTAAAGATTCGCTTCCTTCTTCATTCCTAAAAAAAAGTACTATTTTATTAAACATAAAAATCGCCTCCTAAGTTATTTTTATCTTTTATCATTTTTATATAAATTACTATATTCTATTTATATTTTAGCACAATTTCTTCTTATTTTAAAGTATATTTTTTCAGGTTGATAGTGTAAAGTTTTTGTAGAAAAAATAATTTCAGCACAAAGACACAAAGCACTCAAAGTTACACAAAGAAAAAATTTTTTAAAACCACAGGATAAACATAGATTAAAACTGATAAATAAAAATTGGTAAATAATTATCTGCGTTTATCTACGGATAAAATACTACAATTATTTTACACTACCCTTTCAGGATTATTAATAATATAATTAACTCACAAAAAGGTATTTAGTTTTCTTCATACTACTATATCTAGTATTTGAAGGATTTTAAAAAACTACATTTTTGAGTTCTAATCATAATCTATATAAGCAAAAAGAGGCATTCTAAAATGCCTCTCCTTGTGTCATTCTTATTTGAGTCCCTTCATCTGAATTTGATATATCACTTCTTATTACAATCTTTTCTCCAAAATAATATCTAAATCCTAATCCAAAATCATAATGAAAATCTTTTGTAAATAAATCTAAATTAAATTTATCATTTACCCTTCCCATTTCTACGAGTAATGCTATTTTTAAATTTTTAATATATTTTTCAATAGGTATTTTTAATTCTCCTTGAAATAAAACAGCATTATTATCAAAAAATCTATAATAATAGTATCCTTTTAATGTATCTAAATCTCCTAATAAAGCCATATCCATAAAAGGTGCATATATGTATATTTTTTCATCTTGTCCACTTAGCTTTTTCAGAGCAGTTCTCTCTTTATCTAATATTTTTTTCCCCCCCATATTTATTGCTAAAAATCTAAATCCTAAATCCCAATTATTATATATTTTAAAATATTTTCTCGCATCAAAGCTAAGTTTATAATAATCCCAATCATTTTCACTATTATGACCTAATAGATTCAAACTTTTTTTAACTCCTACAATCATCTTATAATCTTTATTTTTATAATGTTCAAAATATAGATTTAGTGTATCAGTCTTTAGATCCCTAACTTGTGTATCCAATGATTGGTAAGAATATCCTATTTTAAAATTATTTTTCTCATTAATTTTATATTTAAACTCTAAATTATTTCCAAGTAAGTTACCTTTATAAAGTCTGTATCCATTAAACTTCCACTTCTCATCTTCTGGAATCAACCCTAATTTTTGTAATACTAATTTACCATTATTTGAAAGTTTCGTATATTCTTTATTTCCCATATAATATTTGTCTTCTTGCGACAAGTTTTGATAACCATCTAATATTCCTAAAAAATCTTCAGGTATTTTTTGATTCAAACTATCGTTTCCTATATCACCACTTTTTATATCATTAAATTTTATGAATTGAGTATCTAATGTTACACTCCATTTTTTATTTAACTTAAAATCATTAAATTTATTCCAAAATGTAAAAATGTTTGTTTGTGGAGAATATAAAACTACATTTGTCCAAATCCCATCTCTTTTTAAAAAATTTTTATTATAATATAAATCGCCTACCATAACTCCAGCTTCATTTATATAATATACAAAAGGGATAAAGTTATCTTTAGCTCCATCAGAAAAATTATATATTCCACTATACGAATTAACAAAATTTAATATTAAATATATTAATACAATTAATTTTTTCATTTATATCTATTTCTCCTCTCTATTTTCATCACTATCTTATTTGACCATTTCCTTCTACAATATATTTGTATGTGGTAAGTTCTGCTAATGCCACAGGTCCTCTTGCATGTAATTTATTTGTACTAATTCCTATCTCAGCTCCAAATCCAAACATAGCTCCATCTGTAAATCTTGTTGAAGCATTCACATATACAGTAGAAGCATCAATTCCATTTAAAAATTTATTTGCACTTTCATAATCTTTTGTAACTATAGCTTCTGAATGTTTTGAGCCATGTTTATTTATATGAGTAATTGCTTCATCTACACTATCTACCATCTTTATAGATAATATTAAATCCAAATATTCTGTATCCCAATCCTTTTCTTCTGCTAATTTTATATCTTTTAAAATTTGTTTTGTTTGTTTACATCCTCTTAATTCCACACCTGCTTTTTTAAATTCTTCTGCCATTTGTGGTAAAAACTCTTCTGCTATATTTTTATTTACTAACATAGTTTCCATTGCATTACATACACCTGGTCTTTGCACTTTTGCGTTAAAACATATTTTTTTTGCCATTTCTATATCTGCCATTTCATCTACATAAGTATGACAAAGCCCTTTATCATGATAAATAACAGGAACTTTTGCGTTTTCAGTAACTGCTTTTATTAATCCAGAACCTCCTCTTGGAATTATTACATCTATATAATCTACCATTTGAGTAAGAATTTTTACAGCTTCTCTATCTATTGTTTGTACTAAATTTATGCTGTCGCTTGGCAATCCAACTTCATCTAATGATTCTTTTATTATTTTTGCTATTATTTTATTTGAGTTTATAGCCTCTTTTCCACCTCTTAAAATTATTGCATTTCCTGATTTTAAAGCTAATGCAGATGCATCTGCTGTTACATTTGGTCTTGATTCATAAATCATAGCTATCACACCTATTGGAACTCTAACTTTTCTTATTTTTATCCCATCTTCTGTTGTCCAACCAGTTAAAATTTCTCCTACTGGGTCAGTTAAAGTTGCTATTTTTTCTACTCCAGATGCCATACTTTCAATTCTGTCACTAGTTAGCAGTAATCTATCTAACATTGCTTTTGATAATCCTCTCTCTTTCCCTGCTACAATATCTTTTTCATTCTCTTTTTCAATATCTTTTATATTCTTTCTTAAATTTTCAGCTATTTTTCTTAACGCCAAATTTTTTTCTTTTGTTGATGCTACTGTCAATTTTAATGATGCTTCTTTTGCTTTTTTCCCATACTCATATAACTCTTCCCTTAATTCCATAATATCTACCTCCGATATAATTTCTTATCCAGTTTTATTTTACTTTTTTATTCTATTTTAACATAGAAAAATAAGAATGTAAATAAAAAAAGGAGCTATAATAGCTCCCTTTTATATTTTTTCTACCTTATCTAACAAATCCATCTCTTCCTGCATAAATTGCATCTTTTCCTAATTTCTTTTCTATTCTCATTAATTGATTGTATTTTGCTAATCTCTCTCCTCTACAAGGAGCTCCTGTCTTCAAATGTCCTGTATTCATTCCAACTGTAAAATCAGCTATAAAACTATCTGTTGTTTCTCCACTTCTATGAGACACCATTGCACCCCAACCAGCTTTTTTAGCCATTTTTATAGTTGCTATTGTTTCTGTCAATGTTCCTATTTGATTAAGTTTTATTAATACCCCATTAGCAACATCTTTTTCTATTCCTTTTTTTAGCCTTTCAACATTAGTTACAAATAGGTCATCTCCTACTAATTCTATTTTATCTCCTAGCTTCTCATTAAGTAGTTTCCACCCATCCCAATCATCTTCTGCTAAACCATCTTCTATAAGAATTAAAGGATATTTCTCCACCCATTCAGCATACATCTCTACCATCTCTTCTGCTGTTAATTTCCTACCTTCTGTTCTTAAATTATATAACTTTTCTTCTGCATTATAAAATTCACTTGAAGCTGGATCTATTGCAATTGATATATCCTCACCAGGTTTATATCCAGCTTTTTTTATAGCTTCCACAATGGAATCCATTGCTTCTGAATTGGTTTTTAATGTTGGTGCAAATCCGCCTTCATCTCCTACTCCAACTGAATGCCCTCTCTCTTTTAATACTGTTCTTAAATTATGATATGTTTCACTTGCCCATCTTAAAGCTTCTCTAAAATTTGGAGCTCCAACAGGACAAATCATAAACTCTTGTAAATCTGGCCCTTGCCAATTAGCATGAACTCCTCCATTTAACACGTTAAACATTGGACAAGGCAAACTGTTTGCTGTAAATCCACCAATATACTCAAATAGTGGAACTTTCAATGAATTAGATGCTGCCCTTGCTACTGCTAAACTTACTCCTAAAATTGCATTTGCCCCTAATTTTCCTTTGTTTGAAGTTCCATCAAGTTTTATCATTGCATTATCTATTTCAGATTGATTTAATGCCTCCATTCCTATTACTAATTTTGCAATATTTTCATTAACATTTTTAACTGCTTTTAGCACTCCTTTTCCTTGATACCTTTTTTTATCTCCATCTCTTAATTCTACTGCTTCATGAACTCCTGTTGATGCTCCAGAAGGAACTCCAGCCAATCCAACAGTTCCATCCTCTAATACTACTTCTACCTCTACAGTTGGATTTCCCCTTGAATCTAAAATTTCCATTGCTGATACTTCTTTAATTAATGTAGACATTCCCATCCTCTCCTTTTAGAATTTTGTAATATCTGTGTCTCTTTTTTTTAAATAAAATAATTCAAACAAAAATAGCTTCTACAACAAAATATTAAAATTTTATTGTAGAAGCCATTAGCTATTATAAGCAGTTTGGATTTTTCCTGGAGAGCTTCATCTCCAATATTTTATTTTCTATATTTTTAGTATACTACCCTTTTTTATCAATGTCAAATTAATTTTTTTTAATCTCTTATTATTTTTTCCATTATTACATAATTAATTCCAGCTTTTTTAAATGTTTCATCTGTATTTTTCATTCCAAATTTCGTATAAAATTTGCTTTTATCCTTACGAGCATTACACCATATTCTTTTTATATTATTCTCTAATGCAATTTCAAATATATATTTAAGTAATTTTGTCCCTATCCCTTGACCTTGATATTCATTTAAAGTAGCAAATTTCCTAAATTGAAGTTCTTCATTTTTTATAAAAATAGAAATTACAGAAACAATCTTATTTCCAATATAAACTCCATAATGTTTTCCATTAGAATCACAAGGTATCTTAACAAATTCAATACTTTTCTTTGGCCACATTACTATATGTCTAACTTTTATAACCTCTTCTATATTAGCTTCTTTTATTATAAAATTCATTTTATCCTCCTAAAAATATAGCTTTTCATCTCCTAGTAATAATTTTTAAGATAACATTTATGTTTCCCTTTATTAATTACTTTTAATTCTCCGCTTTTCTCTAATTGCCTTAATGCTTTTAATATTTTTTCAGGTTCATATTTTCTAAATTTTCCTGCTATTTTTTCTTTAGTTTTTGCTGCATTACAAAATTCTAAAATTTCTATTTTTATATAATCAATTTTTAGCGGAACTCTTTTTTTTGCATTAACTATTGTATAGCCTCTGTTGCCATCAATTTTTTCCCCTATTGTATACTCTAAATATTTTAAATTTTCATCTAAAAATTGTCTTAATTTTTTCTTGATTTTCCCACCTTTTCCAGAAGAACCATATCCATGAATAATCTTTATACTTTTCCCAATATTTTCATTATAAACTTGTATAAATTTATCAATTGCATTCTCAACCGTTAATTCATGCATATCAATTATTCTCATTTTTCACACCTCTATTTTCAAACATTCTTTAAATATTATTCAAATACATAGTTTCTATATAACTATTACCTATTTTTGTCTTAAAATATTTCTCTTTTATTGATACAATACTATCTTTTAATAATTTATCCTCGTAAATATTTATTATAAAATCTGCTTCTATTAATATTTGAAAATCTATATTATCAATTTTTGAATAGCTATGATGGTTTCCAATTAAAAAAAGAACTCTTTCTAATATTTTGTGTTTCAAATTATACTTTTTCAATATCTCTTTTGCTACACCAGGTCCTTCAATCTCTTGATATTTCCCGCTACTGCTATTATATTTTTCTTCACTTATTTTTATTCCAATATCATGTAAAATAGCTGCTATTTCTATTATAAATAAATTCTCATCTGATACTTTTTCATTTTCACCTATATTTTTAGCAATAGTATATACTTTTATTGCATGATTTATTCTTCTGACATCATTTTCAAAATATTCAATCATATCTTTTAATATTTCCGCAATCAATTTATTCACCTCATATTTTAATCTTTTCTCATATAAATTCTATCTATTCCAATTCCATATTCATCTTTTAACATTTTAATTTCTTTAAATCCAAATTTCTTATATAAATTTATTGCTATTATATTTTTTTCTGAAACTGTTAAAGATAATTTATTAATTTTATATTTTTTTAATTCTTCTATTGTATTTTTTAATAAATAGTTTCCATATCCTTTGCCTTTAAATTCATCTAAAATTGCTAAACTAAATATATACGCTTCATTATTGCCCCATTTTTGCATTAACTCTAATACCCCTATTACTTTTCCACAACTTTCTAACCCAAAAATCTTGCCATATCGTACTATTGGCATTAATACCCATTCATCTATTGCACCTTTTCCAAAAGATTTTTCCTCTATTTCTTTTATTTGGACAATTTTTTCTCTCTGCTCCGGAAAAATCTCAACAAATTTAATCTCTTTTTCAACTTTTCCACACTTCTTTTCCACATTTCCACACCCTTTTCCCCAAAATATGTTGAAAATTCAATTTTTACTTACTAAAAATAGCTGTTTTTACCAATTGTCCTATTTCATTATCTTTTTCATTTCATCATTACCTAAGAATATTGAAAGAATAAAAGACAAAATATTTTTTAATTATAATTTTTTTATCTGTATTCATCCCTTGGTTTTAAATGTTTTTCCTTTGTACTGAAATCATTTCCCCTAATATCTAACATCATACAAATAAAGCCCATTTGGAGGAGCAATATACTTTTTCTTCTCTCCATTAGGATTTTCCAAACTTTCCACAATATAATCTTTATCTAATTTCTCGAAATATATATTTAAAGCAACCCCCATAATTATCCTAACCATACTTTTCAAAAAACTATTTGCTTCTATATAAACTTCTACAACATTCCCATTTTTATTTACTTTTATCTCAAATATCTCTCTTATTGGCGAGTTTGCTCCACAATCAGATTTACGAAATCTGTTAAAATTATATCTTCCAACTAAAGGATTTAAGATATTTTGTAATTTTTCTATATCTATATCTTTATCTCCAATAAATGTTATATGATTATGTTCAAAAACAGTAAATTCAGATCTCTTTTTTATTTTATATATATAACTTCTTTTTTTAGCAGAAAACCTAGAATGAAAATCAGCAGGCATAAGTTTAGCCTGCTTAATTAATATATTTCCACTTAATTTTCCATTAATAATTTTTGCCAATCTTTCTATTGGTATTTTAGTTTCTGTAAAAAAATTTGCTACTTGTTTTATTGCATGAACTCCTCTATCTGTTCTCCCTGAAAAAACCATATTTACTTTTTCACCTAATATTTTATATAATGCTTTTTCTATTTCTCCTTGAACAGTAACTGCATCTGGCTGTCTTTGAGAACCAAAATAAACGCTCCCATCATATTCTAACTCAACCATTATATTTTTCATTTTTTACATATTTCCTTTATTACATCTTCTAAAATATTTTTAATATCTATTTTATCCTCTTTTCCTTCAAGAATATTATAAAAATTATCAAAAGTAAACTCATTTATTCTATATAAAACTTCTCCTACTACATTTTCCAACTCTTTTTCTTCTCCAACTGCCTCTATTCCCATTTCAATTAATTTTTTATTTAATGCAGGAATTAATTTTTTATATTCAATGTGTCCCTCTCTAATATCGTAAGAGAAAACTAATTTCCCTTGAGTTTGCCCACTTATTTTCATTCTTGACATATCTTTTTTACCTCCTAAAGTATTTTACTCAAAAAATCTTGTGTCCTTTTTTCCCTTGGATTATCAAAAATTTTATTTGGCGATCCCTCTTCCACTATCTTTCCATCTGCCATAAATATAACTCTATCTCCAACTTCTCTAGCAAACCCCATTTCATGAGTTACTACAACCATTGTCATTCCCTCTTTTGCCAAATTTTTCATTACTTGCAAAACCTCTCCTACCATTTCTGGATCAAGAGCTGACGTTGGTTCATCAAATAACATTACTCTTGGATTCATAGCTAAAGCTCTTGCTATAGCCACACGTTGTTTTTGTCCACCAGATAATTTATTTGGATAAACATCAGCTTTTTCTGCCAATCCAACTTTTTCCAATAAACTTTCTCCTAATTTAACAGCATCTATTTTTTTCATCTTTTTTAATTTTATAGGCCCTAATGTTATATTCTCCAAAACTGTTAAATGAGGAAATAGATTAAAACTTTGAAAAACCATTCCAACTTCTTCTCTTATTTGATTTATATTAGTCTTTGGTGAATTTATATCTACACCATCTATTATTATATTCCCTTCTTGAATCTCTTCTAATCTGTTTATACTTCTAAGTAATGTACTTTTTCCTGAGCCAGAAGGTCCTATTACAACTACAACTTCTTGTTCTTCTATTAAATTATCTATATCTTTTAATACATGTAATTCTCCAAACCACTTATTTACATTTTCTATCTTTATCATTTCATATCACCTCTTCTTTCAAAATGCTTAGATACTAAAGACACTGCTAATGTCATTATAAGGTATATCACAGCAACTGCAATCCAAACTTCAAATGATCTAAACGTTCTTGTAATAACTTGTTGCCCTGTAAAAGTTAAATCACTTATTGCAATTATTGATACAAGTGAAGTGTCTTTTATTAATGCTGCAAATTGACTTGTTAAAGGCGGAATTATCATTTTTATTGCTTGCGGTAAAATTATATATAATAAAGTCTCAAAATAATTAAATCCTAAAGATCTAGAAGCCTCAACTTGTCCACCATCTACAGATTCTATCCCTGAACGAACTATTTCAGCTATATACGCACCACTATTTAATGTCAACGCTATTAAGCCAGCAGGCCAAGCATTTATCTCTATTCCTAGACTAGGAAGCCCAAAATAAACCATAAAAATTTGGACTAGTAAAGGAGTTCCTCTTATTATTTCTACATATATTGTAGCAATATAGTATACTAAAAACTTAACCCCAAAGATTAGCCTACCTCTAATATTTTTATTTTCTATTTTACTTTTTCCGAATGTTCTAAATACCCCAACTATAATTCCTAATATAATTGATGTTACAATTGTAATTGCTGATAATAATAGTGTATTTTCTGCACCCTTTAGTAAAAAAGGCAAATTTTTTGCAACTACTTCAAAATGAAAATTATATACCATGTTTTCCTCCTATTTTTTATTAGTTAAGTATATCATAATACTTTTTTTTTTTCAATAAATGATTAAAGCTGAACGATACATCTAAAACTCTAATAGAAAAAAGCCGCTATAAAGCGGCTAGTTTACTTTTTGTATTCTTTTTCAACAAACCATTTATTGTATAATTCTTCGTAAGTTCCGTTTGCTTTTATTTCAGCTATAAATAAATTTAACCAATTTAAGAAATCTGGATCTCCTTTTTTAATTGCAAATCCAAAAAATTCTTTACTGAATAATTCAGGCATCATTTTTACATCATTAAATTTTTCTACATAATCTGATATAAATGGTTTATCATAAACCATTGCATCCACTTTTTTCGTTCTTAAAGCCATTGCTGCATCTGCTTCTGTTTTAAATGGAATTCTTTTTGCTTTTTTCAACATTTTTCCACTTACAATATCAGATGTAGTTCCCAATTTTACAGCTACTTTTATTGCTGGATTATTTAAATCTTTATAAGAGTTAAATCTAGTTTCACCTTTTCTAACCATTATAACTTGACCAGTTTCATAATATGGCTCTGTAAAATTCACACTTAATGCTCTTTGTAAAGTTCTTGTCATACCAGATGTTATTATATCATATTTCCCTAATTGTAAACTTGGTATTATACCATCCCAAGCAGTATTTACAAATTCAACTTTTACTCCAAGTTCTTTTCCCATCTCTTTTGCTAAATCTACATCAAATCCTATTAATTTCCCATCTTTTGACATAAATTCAAATGGTAAATAACCAGCTTCTAATCCCACTTTTAACGTCCCTGATTTTAAAACTTTTTCTAATACTGAATCTTTTGCTAATTTAGCTCTTGAATCAAAATTGTTTGCTTCTTTGCTTTCTCCACATCCTGCAAACGATAAAACTAAAACTAAACTGAATAAACTTAATAGCACTTTTTTCATTTTTCCATCTCCCTATCCCATTTTATTAATACTATATCGCCTATTATACTATTTCTTCATTTTTTTGTCAATATAATTATCTTCTTTGTCCATTTTTTTATACATAAATTCTTTATATATATGTATGTGCCGTTTTGTTATTTATTTTATATATTTTTAAAAAATTCCTCTAGTTCTTCCCACTCTTCCATATTTTCTAATATATTTTCATCTAATTCTTCAATTTGAGTTTGTAATTCTATTAATTTATCATAACTATTTTCTCTACCTGCTTTTTCATATTCTTTCTCTAATTCATCTTTTTTTCCTTCTAATTCTTCTATTAATCTTTCAACTTTTTTCAATCTATTTTCTTTAATTTTTATTTCACTTTTAATTTTTTTCTGTTCAGCATAGCTATTATCTTTCTTTTCAACTTTTTTCTTAATTTTTCCTCTATTTTTGTATGCTTCATAATTCCCACTAAATTTTTCTAATCCATTTTTATCTAACAAATATATAACTTCTATTAAGCTTTCTAAAAAATATCTATCATGTGATACTACTATTAATGTCCCTTCATAATTTTTCAAACTTTCAATTAAAACCTCTTTAGAATATATATCTAAATGGTTTGTTGGTTCATCTAAAATAAGAAAATTTGGCTTTTCTCTCATTATTTTTATAAATGAAACCCTTGCTTTTTCTCCACCGCTCAAATCTTTTATTTTTTTATTTATATCTTCATCTTCAAATAAAAATTGTGATGCTATCATTCTTGCTTTTTCTTCTGTAATTGTTAAATCACTCATAATTTCTTCTAATATTGTATCATTTAAATTTAAATTTTTGTGTTGTTGGTCATAAAACCCAATTTTAACATTAACTCCAATTTTAAATTCTCCATTTTCATCTTCTAATTCTGTTATCATTTTAAGCAACGTCGATTTTCCAACACCATTTTTTCCTATTATTCCTATTTTTTCTCCTCTATATATTGTAAAATTTAAATTTTCAAACAGTTTTTTATTCCCATATTTTTTAGAAATATTAAAAGCTTCCAACACTTTCTCTCCAGAATTTCTTTCAATTTCAAATCTCAATTTCATTTTATCTATTTCTGTTATTGGTCTCTTAGCCCTTTTTAATCTATTTAATATTTTTTCTCTTCCTCTTGCTTGTTTTGCTTTTATTCCTGCTTTATATCTTATTATAAATTCCTCAGTTTTCTTTATCTTTTCTTGCTGTTTTTCATATTCTCGTAGTTCCCCTTTTATCCTCATATCTTTTTGAATAATAAAATCTGTAAAATTTCCTTTGTATGTATGCAAAGTTTTATCTTCTATTTCAAATATAGAAGTTGTTACGTTGTCTAAAAAATATCTATCATGCGAAATCAATAAAAATGCGTTTTTATACCCTTTTAAAAATTTTTCAAGCCATTCTATTGCATTTAAATCTAAATGGTTGGTAGGTTCATCTAATATTAATAGTTCTGGCTCTTTTAATAAAATTTTAGCTAATGCCACTCTACTTTTTTGACCTCCACTTAATTTAGATATTTCTAGATTCCACAGCTCCTCTGGCATATCTATTCCATTTAAAATCTCTTTTATTCTATATTCTATACTATATCCTTCCGCCTGCTCATATTCAAAAGATAATTTTGCCAACATATCCATTTTTTCTTTCTGTTTTTCTCCAGTATATATAGCTATTTCACTATTTAAAGTCTCAATCTCTTTATATTTATCATGAATATCCTCATATACATTCACAATCTCTTCAAAAACAGTATTTCTCTCATCCAAATCAAAATTTTGCGAAAGATATCCTATTTCTATATTACTTTTATAAACCATATTTCCTTTAGATTTTGTTTCAGGCGAAATTTCATCTCCTTCTAATCCTAATATCATCTTTACAAGAGTTGTTTTTCCACATCCATTAACTCCCACAACTCCTATTCTATCTTTATTATCTATAGTAAAATTTATGTCTTCCAAAACATATTCCCCACTATATGCTTTATAAATATCTTTAAATTGTATTAAAGCCATATAATCTCTCCTTACTCTTCCAATCTTTTTATTTTTTCTTTTGCTTTCCCATCGTCAATTATTTTCCCAACTATCTTTCCAGCAATACTACTGAATAACTTTTTACCCCTTCTCCATTTCCAGTAAATCCTAATTTTTCTTCTGTTGTGGCTTTTATTCCTATTTTATCTATATCTGTTTTTAATATTTCTGCTATATTTTTTCTCATATCTTCAATATAATCTTTTATTTTAGGCTTTTGCAACACTATTATTGAATCTATATTAGCTATTTTATAACCTTTATCTAATATTAAATCATATACTTTTTCTAATAATTTCAAACTAGATATTCCTTTATATTTTTCATCTGTATCAGGAAAATATTTTCCAATATCTCCTAAAGCCAACGCTCCTAAAAGTCCATCCATTATTGCATGAATTAATACATCTGCATCAGAATGTCCAAGTAATCCTTTTGGATAATCTATTTTTACCCCGCCTAATATAAAATCTCTATCTTCTACTAATCTATGAACATCATATCCATTTCCAATTCTATACATATTTTTTATTTCTCCTTTGATTTTTTTGTCTAAAACATAAATTTAAAATAAAAATATGGCGTTTTATTATCAAAATTCACATTATCCAAATCATTAATATAATAATAAACTCCACCACCAATCCTACTTTCCGCATAGTATGTCATATAAAAATCTATACCAGTTTCACATTTTAATATATCTGATTGAGTTCCCCATAAATATTCTTTCAAATACATATTTTCTACTCTTAAATATATCTTATCTAAAGATATCCCACCAGTTAAATCACCTTTTTCAATTAATATATCTTTTTGAAAATTCAAATTAAATTTAAGCAATTTATTACTATTTATTTTCACTTCTGGCTGAACACTGTCTTCTTCGTTAATTCTATAAATATTATTATTAAATATTGGTTCATCAATCTCTTGAATAAATTTACTCCAATAATATGACAACTCCAAATGTTCATCTTTGTATGTCAAATTATTTAATGGTATTCCCTCTGAAATTGTTTGATTTAGATTAAATCTCCCAAATCCCAAACCATATGCCATATCTTCACTTGAATATCTAAAATTCAGATAACTATCTTGTTTTAATCTTCTCAAATATAATGGTAAACTTATTCTCACACCATAATAATTAAAATCTCCTACTTGTAAATCCAATCCAAAAACTGGAAAACCTGCTAATTTATAATTATAGTTTAATGCTACTCCTGTTTTTACTTCCTCATTCTCATTTTTAAAATAATAAGCAGATATATTATAATATTCTCTATCTAATTTATCTACGAAGCTTAAATTTATCATACCAGGTAAAATTATTCCATTTGCCAAACTTAAACCATTCTTAAAATTTTTATCTTTTAGTTCCAATTTTTCTTTTAACTTTAGCTTTCCTTTTAATTTAATATCTTCTTTTTTCACTAAATTAGCTACAGTTTTTAATTCTTTTTCTGATAAATTTTTATTAACAAAATCTTTTTTATTTAATTTATAAATATAATAACCTTTTGAATAAAAATTAAGATAATATAAATTTTCATTATAAATAACAGGTTCAAATGCTCCATAATTCACATTAGTTATCTGTTTTTCATCTCCTGTTTTTATATCCAAACTTACTATTTCATAAATTCCATTAATATCTTTTGCGAAATATAGTTTTTTATTTTTATTATCATAAAAAGGAGCAATTCCCTCTGTAATTTTTTCTAATTTCATATTTTTCATATCTAAACTATAAATAAAATTTCCTTTTTCTCCTTTTTTGGAAGCATCAAAATATATTTTTCCATTAGAATAAAATAGTTTTCCAAATTGAAATCTTTTATTCTCTGATATTAATTTTTCTCCACCTAAAACTTTTAAACTTTCATAACCTTTTTCCCTTTGTACATAAACTAAATCATTTGGCAATTTCAAAAAATTTATTCCTCTATCCAAAAGAAGGTATCTATGTTTCCAACCTTTCTCTTCATATGAAACATTTTCTATCTTATCTTCCAATACATTTGTTTTTAATTTAGAATAATATATCTCTCCATCCTTAACACCAAAACTTCCACTAATTCCATCTTTTATCTCTTGTTTTAATTTTTTCGTTTTTACATTAAGTGAAAATACTCCACCAACATATTTTTCATTTAATATTGTATCTTTATAATATCCTTGGAAATAAAGTTTCCCATTATCAACTTTTAAATTTGATTTATTATCTGCAATTTTTAAAATTTTATTACCTTCCACTAAATCTTTTTTCAAACTATATTTTTTCTTTAAATATAATTTCCACTCTTTATTTAATTCCTTTCCAGAGACTCCTGCAATTTTAGCAAACAGTAAATACGCTGGTTTTAATTGGTGATGTGTAAAATAATCAACTGCTGCTGTTAATTTTTTCTCTCCATACGTTTCTGCAAAAAAACTTATAAAACTATATCCATAAACATATGAATTTTCTCCCTTATAATTATAATTTCCTGCAAGAGATAATCCTTTAAATTTTTCATCGTTATATTTAGATTTTATAACCATATTAAATCTATCAGAAATACCTCTTCCTCCATCTGTAAATTTTGTTTCTGAATAAACAGCTAACCCCTCTTGCATCCACGTTGGAATAAGTAAATTTTGCAATACATTTCCAAAGCCCCAAACATACTTAAATAATCCATTTACTTTATTATTTAATATCAAATGAGTTAATTCATGTGTAAATACATATTCCAACCAATTTGAATAATTTTTTTCAATCTCATTGCTTCTTGGAACATTCAAATATAGGACTATACTACTAAGCCCAGTAAAACTATTTTCATAATCTACATTGTCCAATATTCTTATAATATATTTTTTTGTTGGTTCAAATCCATAAAATTTAAACTCTTTATCTGCAATATTATCAGATTTTTTTATTAAATCTATAACTTGCTCTTTTATATTCTCTTGATAAATAAAATCGAAATATTTTGTTTTAAATTCTTTGTATTCTGCAAAACTAGCAGTTGATAATAAAAGCAGCAGTAGTAATATAGTTTTTTTCATTATAATCTTCTGCCTCCAAATATATTTTTTATTTTATCCATAAATTTAGGCTTTTCTTCTCTGTTTTTTACTAATTCTACATCAGTTATATATTTTCCTATAGATAATTCAACTACTTCATCCTCATCTATCTCTATACATAAAAAGTTTTCTCCACTATTATCTTCTAAATCAGAAATTAAAACAGGATATTTTACTGGATTTTTAGTACGTCCCTTTACAAAGCTTTCTACAGAAGCTTCATATAGTTTATCTCCTTCATAAGATATCTTATATTCTATTCCATTATACTCTATTTTATTACTATGTCCATTTGAGCCTATTTTACTAAGCTTTTCATCACTTCTAACCTCTTTTTTAGGCACAATTTCCCATACAGCATATTCCCACATATCTTCTTCATTCTTATCTACACCAATATATATCTTTTCTCCAGTTTCAGATTCTCCTGTAAAATCAAACCAATAATCATCTTCATCTTCCGGCTCCATATACTTATAAATAGCCACTATACTATACCACACATCATCTGCAACTATAAAATCATTTAATCTAACTTGCTCTGGTACTATTGAAACTTTTTGTATTCTCCCTGTTGAAGTCTCTGTATAATTTTCCATAATTAATCAACTCCCCTTTTAATATTTCTAAATATTTTTTGATTTTAATTTCCAACTTTCCATTTTCAATTATTTTTCAAAGCTATCATAAAATTCTACTATCTCTTCCCTTGTTACTGTTGAAGTTCCAATCCTTCCAACCACTACTCCTGCTGCTGTATTTGCTATTTTTGCAGCTTCATAAAATGAAGCACCTGCTGATGCTGACAATGTAAACACTGCTATTACAGTATCTCCTGCTCCAGTTACATCATATACTTCTTTTGCCATTGTTGGGATATCTTCTACTATATTATCTTCAAAAATTGACATCCCTTTTTCGCTTCTTGTTATTAATAAATTTTTTAAATTTAATTCATCTTTTAATTTATATCCTAACATTTTAAAATCATCTTCTGTTCTTATTTTCATATTGTCCAAACAGTTTAATGCCTCTTTTGTATTTGGAGTCATTGAAGTAGCTCCAATATAATTAAGTTTATTTTTAGGTTTTGGATCTACTATTACAATTTTATTATTTTTATTTGCGATTTCTATTATTGTTTTTACAACTTTTGGAGTTAATACCCCTTTATCATAATCAGATAATATTATTGCATCTATATTACTAATCTTACTTTTAAAACTATTTAAAAGTTCATCTTCTAAATAAAATATAATCTCATTTTTATCTTCCCAATCCAATCTTAATAGTTGTTGATTATGAGCTATTATTCTTTTTTTTACTATTGTTGGTCTATCTTTATCTCTGAATATTCCACTTGTATCTACGCCTCTTTTTTCCAACTCCATTTCCATTTTTTCACCATTTTTATCTTCACCAATTACACCAAATGCCACAACTTTTGCTCCCAAGCTACATAAATTATTTACAACATTTGCTGCTCCTCCAAGTACAAACGTTTCATTTGTAACATTTACAACTGGAACAGGAGCTTCTGGAGATATTCTATCTACATTTCCAAATATATATTCGTCCAACATAAAATCTCCAACTACTGCAATCTTTTTATTTTCAAAATTTTCCAATGTTTTTAATAATTTTTTCTTATCTACCATAATTACCTCCCTAAATTTAAATAATTTTATGAATAAATATAAAAATATCTTTTATTGTACTGGTTATTATATCACATTATAAACAAAAAAATAAGCTACGTTTCATATGGGATAGTGTCAATTTTTTGTAGGAAAAATAATTTCAGCACAAAGAAAGAAGAACTCAAAGTTACACAAAGAAAAAATTTTTTAAAACCATGTAACAAACATAGATTAAAACTGATAAAAATTGGTGAATAACTATCTGCGTTTATCTGGAGATAAAATCCTGCAATTATTTTACACTATCTCCTCTGGTAAAGTATAAATATTTTTCTAAATTTTTTGTTTCTGAAAAATTTTGCCTTGAAAAATCGCATATTTAGAAAAACAGCGTAGATTATTTTCTAAATAAATTTATACTTTACTAATGAATTAAAAAAAGATAATTGAAAATATATAATTGATAATTATTTTTTTCTTCGTGCACTTTGTATCTTTGTGCTAAAATTATTTTCCCTATAAAAACCAATCTCATTCTAAAAAGAGAGGATATCTATAAAATATAGAATTCCTCTCTCAATCTATTTCTATGCAAATCCATTTTCCATTAGAAATTTTATCCCTATTTTACTTTTATCTACTACCTCTTTTTCTCCAATATATCCATTTAATAATTTTTCCACATATTTACCAATTAAATCTGTTTCTATATTCACTTCATCTCCACCTTTTTTACTACCCAATATTATATTTCCTTGAGTGTGAGGTATTAATGACACTACAAAACTATTTTCATCACATTCTACAACAGTAAGACTTGCTCCATCAATAGATACTCTTCCTTTTTCTACAATATATTTCATATATTTACTGCTCATTTTTATTTTATATAAAATCGCTATATCATTTTTTTCTACACTTATAATTTCTCCCACACAATCTACATCTCCTGTTACAAGATGTCCACCAAGTGGTGTACTAAGAGTTATCGATTTTTCTAAATTTACACTATCTCCTCTTTTTAGAGATTTCAAATTAGTTCTATTTACTGTTTCAGGCATTGCATCTGCTACAAAATACCCATTTCCTACTTCAACTGCAGTTAAACAAACTCCATTTGTTGCAATACTATCTCCAATTTTAGCATTTGATGTCACTTTTTTACATGCTATTTTTATTTTTAATGATTCTCTTCCTTTTTTTATATCCATTACTTTTCCTATTTCTTCTACTAATCCTGTAAACATCTACTCTACTCCTTCGAACCATACTCCAATATTGTCATCATAGGTTCTAAATTTTATATCTTTCAATTTTAATGAATCACTCATATTCGTTATATCAAATCCATTTACAAAACTTAATGCTTTTTCATCTCCAACAATTTTAGGTGCTATAAATATAACCCCTTTATCCATTGCTTTTTCTTTAAAACAAGCTGATATAACTTTACTTCCACCTTCTACTAATACAGAATCTATCCCTATTTTTGCTAATTCTATTAATATATCTTTTATTATAAATTTTTCCCCTTCTATCTCAACAATTCTCACTAAATCATAATAATCTTCTATTTTTTCATTGTCTTTTGAAGTTATAATTATTGTTTTATTATCTTTATTATTTTTTATAATATTGCTATCTAAAGGAGTCCTTAAATTTGGATCTATTATTACTCTATAGGGATTTCTCCCATTTTCTATTCTTGAAGTTAATCTAGGATTATCTTGTATAACTGTATTAACTCCAACCATTACAGCCATATATCTATTTCTCAATTTATGTACTTCATTCCTTGCTATTTCATTTGTTATCCATTTAGAATCAAATGTTTTTGTAGCAATTTTTCCATCAAGAGTAATTGCTGATTTCAAAAATAAAAATGCTTCTCTTTTTGTTATATATTTCATAAATACTTCATTTACTTTTAAGCTTTCTTTTTCTAACACCCCTACTTTTACTTCAATTCCTGCTTGTTCCATCTTAGATATTCCTCTTCCTGCAACAAGTGGATTTGGATCACTTACAGCTATAACACATCTTTTTATCCCTGCTTTTACTATCCTATCTGCACAAGGTGGTGTTTTCCCATAATGAGAACATGGCTCTAAAGTTACATATATTGTAGCATCTTTTGCATTTTCTCCAGCTTCTTCTAATGCATAAACTTCTGCATGAGGCCCTCCAAAATATTGATGATATCCTCTTCCTATAATTTCTCCGTTTTTTACTACTACTGCACCTACAAGCGGATTGGGATTTACTCCTCCTTCACCTTTTTTTGCTAATTCTATTGCTATACTCATATATTTTTCATCATTCATAAAAATCACCTTTTTTTAATTTTATTTTAGAGTTACAAAATAGTATTTAAGAACAGCTTAAAAATAAATTTCTTATATTTTAAACATTCCTTAATTTTATTAATATACTATACTTTACAAATCTAATCATCTTATTATACCACCTTTTATTATATAAGACAAATTTTTTAAAAAATATAGCATCAAACAATTATAGGATTTTAGCCGTAGATAAACGCGGATAATTAACTACTAATTTTTATTTGCAAATATTTATCCCCCTTTATCACTTGCTTCTAAATCTTTTCTTTGTGTAACTTTGTGTCCTTTGCGTCTTTGTACTGAAATTGTTTTTAATATATTTTTAATATATTCACTCCTTAATCAATACCCTTTTTTATTTTATATTAGTTAATACTTTCATAACTCCTAAATCACTTTCAACATTTAATTTACTATATATTCTTTCATCTATTTTATCCACAAACTTTGGAGGAGTTATATCTACTCCTGATACTAATTCTGATAAATTTGTAATTGTATTTCCACTTACAATATTAGCTATTTCACTTAGTGCTGATTTTACAAACTCATCTACCTCATCTACTTTTAAACCTGTTAAAGTTTGAGTTAATTTTTTAGCATTTTCATCTTCAAAAATATATATTATATCTCCTTTTAAATTCCCTATTACTCCTACTTTTATTATTAAATCATTACTTACATCTATATTTTTATCTTTTGCAAATTCAATATCTACCTGAAACATCATATTAAATATATTTTTCAAATTATTTCCTATTATCTCTTTATATGTTTTTGTTACATCTAATTTTTCTATCTCTTTTTTATCTATATAATTTTTTATTTTTTGATCTTCTCCTGCGATATGATTTATAAGCCACGCAGCTACTCTGCCTGAAAAAGTTTTTATTAAATTTTCATCTTCTTTATTTTTCTCAAACTTTTCTTTAAATTTAATAACGTCATTTGTGAAATTTTCATGTATTTTTTTATGTTCTTCATAATTTATATAATTTATTTTCTTTTGAAAAGCTTCTTCACTATTAAAATGGAACACTACATATTCTCCTAAAAAATTCAGTGTATCTTCAAGTTTTTTTATCCTCTCTTTTTGGGGAACTCTTTTATCAAATACTATGTCTAAAAAAGAGTTAAACCTCTCAACCAATTCTTTATGCTGATTATCAATCTCTTCTATTCCCAAATTCAAACTATCTCTCCAATCCATATTATATCCCTCCCATTATGAAAACAGATCTTCAATTTAATACTACCTTATTTTTAAGCGAAAATCAAATTAATTTTCCCTCCTAAAATCTAGCTCCTATTCCAAAACTATATCCATTAATCCCTTTATTAAAATCTCTATATCCACCAATTTCTCCAAAGAACGTTTTAGTTATATCAAATTTAACCTTTATTTCTTCATAGCTTAATTCTTTTAAATCATAATAATATCTGTAATAACACAGCTCTTTATATTTTAATTCTGCCATAAATGAATTCGCAATTTTTTTATCTATATAATTTGATGATATTTTATTTGATATAATAAAGCCATTTTTAAAATAATAATCAATTTGCCCTAAACCTGTAATTCTATATCCAGCTTTCAAATAATCTGTATAATGTAAACCTAGTGTAACCCAACCAAATGTAACATCATCTCCAAGGTAATAACTTTCAAAATCGTATCCATTAACTTTTTCATCACCATTATATATTGGAGTTACCGTTGTTCCAAGTACAATATGATGATTGTTAAAATATATCTCACTTTCTGTTCTATGTTTTTTAATCTTTGATTTTTTTGTTTCATATGTAGCGTCGTCTCTATACTCATAAACATTTTTTTCTTTCATCTCAAATGTATGAGACAGTACAAACACTAAATTTTTATTCCTTTTATAAGTGAAATATAATGCTGGTTTTTCCTCTTTAAATTCTATATTCAAATCATTTGAATATACATATTTTATTTCATATGATTTTTCTTTTATTCCTACTTTTTTATATTCCTTTAAAAATAGTTCTCCTTTTTTTCCAATATTCTCTCCATTATTTTTTAATTTTATATATAGTTCATAAGCCTTTTGTTTATCCCCTTTCCAAACATAAAATTTAGCAATTTCTAATCTCATATTAGTCGTTGTTTTAGGATATTTTTTTAATAATTCAATAGCTTTATCATACTTTTTTTGCCAAGCCAACAGATTTGCATATGCAATATATAACTCTTCTGTTGTATAATTTTTCATTAATTTTTTAAAAATTACCTCTGATTGTTTATAATTTTTTTCCCAACTTAATTCTTGTGCTTTTTTTAAATTTTCATCATAATTCATTGAAAATATAGTTGCTGTATTAATTATTAAAATCATTATAACTATAATTTTTTTCATAATTTCTCTCCTTTTCCTAAATTTAATCTTAATTTGAATTTAATTCCTAAATACTTGCTACAAGACAGTTAATTTGTTTTCTATTTCATATTTATTATACTATACTATTCCCACTTTTGCAAAATTTTCGAAAAAATGATATGATGATTTATAAGAAAAAATAGAGGAGATTTTTATGAAATTCATAATTGAAAAAGAGTTTGAAAATACAAGATTAGATAAATTTATAAGAAAAAAATATGAAGGTGTTTCTTTAAATGAAATTTTCAAATTAATCACAAAAGGAAAAATAAAAGTAAATGAAAAAAAACAAAAACAAAATTACCGCCTTCAAAATGGAGATATAATAAATATAATTTCTAATCAAGATATTTTAATAAAAGAAAAATCTTTTATCTCTTTAAATGAAACAGATATATCAATGATAAAATCAGATATAATATATGAAGATAACAATATTTTAATTTTTAATAAACAACCTGGATTAGTTATGCATAAAGGAAGTGGCTACAAATATGGACTTTCAGAAATGTTAAAATCATATCTACAAAATATGAATTTTACATTTGTAAATAGAATAGACAAATCTACTTCTGGATTAATAATTGGTGCAAAAAATTTATCAACTGTTAGAGATATTTCTGCATTAATAAAAGATAGGAAAATTGAAAAATATTATTATATTCTTGTAAATGGTATTCCAAAAGAAAAAGAGTTTGCTGTTAAATCTTTTTTGAAAAAAACAAAAACGAAAGTTATTGAATTAGATAAATATGAAGATGGTGCAAAAGAGAGTATTAGTTATTTTAAAATAGTAAAAACTTTTGATAAAAAAACTATTCTCGAAGCTAAACTTGGAACTGGTCGCACTCATCAGCTTAGAGTTCAGCTATCTGAAATGGGGCTTCCAATTGTTGGAGATTCTAAATATGGACAAGATGATAATTCTATTATGTGTCTGTTTTCTCACAGAGTAATTATAAGTAAATATATTATTGATGTTAATTTAAATATTCCTGACTTTTTTCATTAATTTAAATGGTTACTAGATATTCGTAAGAACGTTATTAATAACGCTCTTACGATCATAATGTTACCCAATATCTTCTAACTATTTCCTCATTATTTTGAATTTTATTCTCCATAATTCCGCCATTCTTTTCTATCGTTTTAGCAGATGCAATATTTTCATCATTACAAGTAATTAATATTTTATTATATTTTTTATCTTTTAAAATATCCAATATTAATTTTAACATTAGAGTAGCATACCCTTTTTTTCGTTCAGATAATCTGATTCCATATCCTATATGACCGCCTGATTTTTTCAAATTCTCGTTTAATTTATGCCTTACATCAATTGCACCAATAATTCGTTCATTCTCATCAATCATAAAATATAAAGTAGATGGGACAAGTCCTTTTGCATACATTGAATCTTCTTCATATTTACTCCATCTAGTTTGTAATTCTTCAAAATTTAAATCATCACATCTTGAGGCCCAAGGGATAATTTTTTCTTCTGATTTTTCCCATTCTCTGATATACTCAAAATATTGTTTTTTATTAATATTTGTGTATTTTTCGATTTTTATAATATCTTTTTTTAGATTATTCATAGTTTGCAAACCTCCTATATTAATTGGTTTTTTTATAATTATGGAATGGCTTAAAAATAACATTCCCATTTTGCTTTAAAATATGCAATGTTTTAAGCGTTTTTATAATAAAATATGAGAACATTATTTTTTAAACGTTCCTATAATATAGTAGATAAAACTTTAGAAAACTACTTTTCTTGGTCTAATTATCTATTGCGTTATTTTTAAATTCATTTCCTAAGAATATTTTTCTTAAAAATCCCATTGAAATTTTACTCAAAATAAAGTATAATAGATATATCAAAATTATATAGCTGTTACGTCATTCTGTACTTATGGTAGATGATATTAACTCTCTGCTATTATGCAAGGTATGACTTACAGTAAAAATGTGTTGGTTCTTCTAATTCAGGTGAGTGATATAACTCCTTACTTGTTTTCTTGGTACTAAACACATTTTTTATTTTTTGCTATATTTTAACCAGTCATAAATTTTAATCAGCCTTTTAATATTTGTCTTCGTATTCATTTTAGAATCAAATAAAATATCAGGATATTTTTCAAACAATTCTTTTAAAAATCCATCTAATTCAATTTCATTAAGATATTTTTCACCTAAATATAACACTTGAATCATAGAACTTAAATCATCATGATCTTCTTTGATTTCATTTATCGATTTATATCTATTAATATTTTTTAATTTTTTGTCTTTGAATGTTCGAGAAAGAAAGCTATCTAAATCTTTCCTTTTCTCTAATTCCTCTTTGACTCTTTCTGGTAATTCTCCCTGATATCCCTGTAAATATTTGAATATAGGAACACTCCCTGAATTATGTTTCAATAACTCAGGTAAAGTTTTTGTAACTATTTCAAAATTATCAAATTTTTCTTTATTAAACACAATATCTTCATATAGTTCCACCGCAGTAATTCTTTCATAGCCTCTTCGGCTAAAATCATTAATTATACCAACACCCATTACAACTTCAATATTTTCAATCTTTGTTTCATCATCAAATCCAACAACTCTCATTTTTTCCTTTGGATCATTTGTCAAAACAAGCTCATAAATTTCTTCTTTTAATTTTCTTAAAATTCTTGGATTATATTTTGACTTAATCATTGATAACACCTTATAAATTTTATTAAAATCTTTAACAAAAACTCTGGTCATTTCAATTCTTTTTCCATTTGAAAATACTTTGCTAAATGTTGAAATTTCATCTTCTTTGCCTGTATTATTCCATTCAATAAAAATCAATCTGTCTCGCAACTTTTCCAAGTTTTCTTCTGATAGACAATTGGTTATGGATTTTAATATATCTTCAACATTCTTATCATTAATTGAATACCCTAAAAATACTATTGGGTGCTCTAGAAATATAGTCAATAATTTTGCTGATAGGTAAGCATTTTTATCATTGAATCCTTTGTAATCATTTTCTGTAATAACAATACTTTCTGGTTTTGAGCAGCAACCATGAATTTTATAAATTTCTGCTGTTCCTTGCAACGTTGAAAAAATCAGTTCTTCTTGACCTATATATATTTTATATCCTGTAAAAACTTCATCAATTAATGTGTCATAATTTGTTGTAATAACTCCTGAAATACTTTTTTTGCTAATTTCTTTTAGCCATTCAATCTCTTTTTTTTCTATTTCACTGCCATTTCCAAGATTTTCAGTTACATTTTTGAAATATTTTGCTATTTCTATTTTTAGCGGCGAAATACCTTTCGTAATATCTTCGGCATACTCTTTTCTGCTTTTTTTAAATTCAGGACTTTTAAACCACTTCAAATTAAAATCTCTTTCTATCAACTCTGCTATTTTGGGGTTAATGCCATTTTTATTTTCAAAATTCTTTGCTTTCTCTTTATAAATTTCATATGCAAAAGCATTCTCTATAGATAGCTTTGCAAATTTTCTCAAAAGATTTTCCCAATCTTCTATTTTTAAATATCTTCTTGAAAGTCCCGATCCAACAAATAAAAAAGGAAGCGAATCAAATTTTTTTAATTGTTCATATAATTTCTTTTCTAATTCATTCAAAACATCCACCTCCTTATTTTCCCTGTCAATAATTTCTGCATTAATCCTTAAAAACACCCTCTTTTCTAATTTTATTTCAATATAGGGATTTAAAGTGCTTTGTTTATTTCTGCATACTTGGGGACATTAAAAAAATAAATTTGTCAAACAAATGACCCCTTAATTTTTCTAAAGTTTCTTAATCAATTTTTTCATTCTACCCTTTTCCCTTACTTTTAGCATTTCTATATCTATAATATTAGTTACTCACATATTTTAGCATTTTCAATCAACTTTTTCAATCATAACCTATATTCAGAAAAAATAATGGGTCAAAAATTTTTCCTACAAAAATTTGACACTATCCTAAATAGTACAAAAATTGACAAAAAACTCTTTTTTTGATATAATTAATATAAATAGAATAATTGAAGTAATTTTAAGTAGTACTTTTTTTGTGAGATTAATAATGTGTAATTATAGTATTAACTCAAGCAAAAAACTTATTAATGGGAAATTTAAAATGAAAAATCATAATAGAACTGCGGTCTGTTTAGGGTCTTTAGAGGCAATAAACTATAGTATTTCAATGCTATAATGCGAGTCATTTGACGAAGCTTAGATACCCTAACTCTATTGATATTGAGTATCTTTCAATATCTTTAGAGTTGGGGTATTTAAGCTTTTTTATTTCTATAAAAATATGAAAGGAGAAGGGCATAATGATAGAATTTAAAAAAATATCAAAAAATTTTGATGGAAGAACAAATGTAATTGATAATTTAAATCTAAAAATCAACAAAGGTGAGTTAGTCGTATTAATTGGCGAAAGCGGATGTGGAAAAACAACCACAATGAAGATGATAAATCTATTAACAAAACCAAGTGAAGGTAAAATTTTAATTGATGGAAAAAACATATTAGAAATGGATAAAATAGAGCTTAGACGTAATATTGGATATGTAATACAAAAAGTAGGATTACTACCTCATATGACTGTAGGAGAAAATATCGAAATTATCCCCAAGTTAAAAAAATGGGATAAAGAAAAAAGAGAACAAAGAACAAAAGAACTTTTAGAACTTGTGGATCTTGATTATGAGCTTTATTATAATCGTTATCCAAATGAATTAAGTGGAGGACAACAACAAAGAATAGGAATAGCAAGGGCTTTAGCAGTAAATCCTGATATTATATTAATGGATGAGCCATTTAGTGCTTTAGATCCTATTACAAGAAAAAAATTACAAGATGAGATAATAAAAATACAAGATGAACTTCATAAAACAATAATATTCGTTACACATGATATGGATGAAGCCATTGCAATTGCAGATAAAATAGCAGTTATGGACAAAGGAAAAATAATTCAATATGATATACCAGAAGAGATATTAAAACATCCTAAAAATGATTTTGTTGAGTATTTCATAGGAAAAGAAAGATTATGGAAACAACCAGAGATGTTTTTAGCAAAAGATCTTATGAAAAAAGATGTTCATAAAATTAGTTTAGAAGGAAACATCGCAAAAGCAGTAGATAAATTAAAAGATAGCAATGCTTCTGTACTTATTGTTGTCGATAAAATAAGAGATAAAGCCCAAAAAGCTTTAGGAGTAATAACTCCAAATAGATTAAAAGCAAGCGAACTTAAGAAAAAAGGTATAAATAAAGATACTAAAAAAATAAAAGATTATATGAGAACAGAATTTGTTGCTGTTGATGAGAATACAAATATGCTTAATGTTCTTGATATTATGTCAAAGAGAGATTTTAAAAGCGTACCAGTTACAAACTCTGAAAATGAAGTTGTAGGAATTATAACTTCTACAAGTTTATTAAATCTAATAACAGAAATATCACCGGAAGCAGAAGAAAAGGAGGAGAAATAATGAATTTTTTTCAGTTTTTTTATTACAGAATGGATGAAGTATTCGAAGCTTTATTAAGACATATACAAATCACAGGATTGGCCGTTGGATTAGCAATTGTAATAGGAGTCCCAATTGGAATAATGATCACAAGAAAAAGGAAGTTAGCAGGAACAGTTATTAATATTGCAAATGTATTTCAAACATTGCCAAGTTTAGCATTATTTGGGTTAATCATTCCATTTTTAGGCATAGGATTAGTTCCGTCAGTATTTGTACTTTTTTTATATGCATTACTTCCAATAATAAAAAATACATATATTGGAATTACTAATGTGGAACCAGCATCAGTAGAAGCAGGTGTTGGAATGGGAATGACCAATTTTCAGATATTAACAATAATAGAAATACCTCTTGCTTTATCTGTAATTATGGGTGGAATAAGAGTTGCAACAGTTATTAATATAGGAACGGCTACAATTGCAGCATTGATTGGAGCTGGAGGACTAGGAACTTTTATCTTTAAAGGAATATCAATGAATAGTGATAATATGATTTTATTAGGAGCTATTCCAGCAGCATTACTTGCAGTAGTCGTTGATTTTTTATTTGGAAAAATAGAAAAACAATTAACACCAAAAGGTATAACATACTAAAAAAAATAGGAGGAGTTTATGAAAAGAGTATTAGGAATATTTATTTTAACAGCAATAATATCAACAAGTGCATTTGCTGGATTTTTTACTGGGTTTTTCAATAAAAAAGAGGTAATAAGAATAGGTCATAAAAATTTTACAGAACAAAGATTACTTGGAAGAATGTTATCAGTGTTAATAGAAAAAAATACAAAGTACAAAACAAAAGTATCTGAATTTGGTGGAACAATGCTTATAAATCAGGCATTAAAGAGTTCTCAAATAGATATTTCAGCAGAATATACAGGAACCGGTTATATGTTTCTTTTAAAAGCACATGGATTAAAAGATCCAAAAAAGATTTATCAATATGTAAGAGATGAATCTGCAAAACAAGGAATAACTTGGTTATTACCATTAGGATTTAATAATACTTATGCATTTGGATTAACACAAGAATTAGCTAAAAAATATAATTTGGAAAAACTTTCTGATCTAAATGGAGTTGCAGAAAAACTTAAAATAGGAGCATTAGGAGATTTTTTTAGCAGAGAAGATGGAATGCCTGGAATTACAAAAACTTATGGATTTTCTTTTAAAAAAGAAGTTGTTTTAGATACAGGATTAAAATATATTGCAGTAAAAAATGGACAAATAGATGTTGCAGTAGTATATTCTACAGATGGAATGCTTAAAAAATATGATCTTAAAGTTTTAAAAGATGATAAAAACTTTTTTCCGCCATATGATGCAGTCCCTAGAATGAAAACTGAATTTGCTAATTCTCATCCAAAAATTGTGGAAGAATTAAAAAAATTAGGTGGAGCATTCACTGATGAAGATTTTCAAAAATATAATTACCAAATAGATGTATTAGAATTACCAGAAAAAAAAGTAGCAGAAGATGCTTTAAGGGAAAAAGGATTGATAAAATAGACTATTAAAGAGCTCAAAATATTGAGCTCTTTTTTAATTTAGTTCTAATTTAACTTTTGCTTATTCTCCTCTATAATGAATAGTCAACCCTTTAAGGAAATTACGAAGATAACTATCAAGGCACTCTTTGTAATTTTTATGTCCAGGTTTTCTAAATAGACTTCTTAATTCAGATACTGATACATTTACACCTGCTAGATTAAAAATATCAATTATATCATCGCTTCTAAGATTTAATGCTATTTTTAATTTTTTCATAATTAAATTATTAAAATTATTACCTGTTAATTCTATACGTGGTTTAGGCTCTTCCCCAGGTTTTGGTTCTTGTCTTCCTCTTTTATAAATAATATATCCATCTAAAACCATCCCTAATTGTTTGTTACTACATTTTACATACCCTTCCTCATTCTCTTTTTTTAATAAATTACGAACATCAGCTACTTCCATATGTTCTCCAAATTCTTTAAAACACCCTATTAAAACTTTATCAGGTATATCTAATGCATACCTAACTCTTCTTAAAATATCATTGTTTGTCATTTTTTACCTCCGATTTTATTTTATAAAATTTTCTTATTGATTTTTTGATTCTTTTATAGTAAAATAGATATAGGTGAGGGGCATTTCAGCCCCAGTAGAACTTTAATGAGTACTAATGTGTGCTAAGAAAAAGATTGCTACTGTGAATAGCAGTCTTTTTCTATTTTTTGCACAATTAATTAGTTTTCTCATAGTCCCACCCCCTTTCTTTTTTAGGGAGTACCTACATCTACAACCTTCGTTGCACCTGTATCATAACACATTCAATCAATTTATTCAATCTGTTTACAAATAAGCCTTAAGAAATATTTAAAAAACATATTTTTCTTATTTTATTATTTTTAAGCCGTTCCTAAGTAAATTTACTTTTTAATCCATATAAAATCCATATTCTTTTAATTTCTTTTTTACTCTATTTATATCTTTATTTTTCACCAATATTTTATAATCTTCTGCTTTTAATATATATTTTTTCAAATAACTATCTTTTGTTAGTAATTTTATTAACTCTTTATTTTTATCTATTTCAAAAACTTTATACTCAGTTGTTTCTACAATAGGATTTAATCTTTTTTCTAAATTTTCAAAAAAAATCTTCCAGTTTTCAGGCAAATCTTTTTCAATATAATTTTTAAAATTCTGAATATTATTTTTCATATCTTCTGCATTTAAAACATTTCTAAATATACTGTCAAAATCTACTTTATACATATTTTCACCGATTTTATCTGCTATTGACTCAATAAAAACTTTTTTTAAATTATCCTCACCTTTAAAATTTATTACTAATCTTTTGGTATCTAATTCTATTTTTACATCTTCTTTAGTTTGTATTTCATAATCATCTCTTAATCCAAAAACATATTCTCCCAATTTTGTTAATTTTACATATTTAATGTTATCAAACTCTGTATTCCCTAAAAAATCTCTAGATTCATCTTCAAACCCTTTTTTATTTTCAAATTCATCATATGCAATTTCAAAAACACCAAATGATGCTAATAAAACTAAAACCCCTTTTATAAAAGGAATAGTTATATAGTTCATATATAATATCCCATTTTCTATATAATGCTTATCTTTATATCTAGCGTAAGGCTGTCCCTCCTCTACCATCATATATAGATTTGCACTTAACCTAACATCTATTAAATCTACATTTTCATTTTTATAAATTAAAGTATCATATATATTTGTTACATCAATCCAAAACTCTTTTTTAAACTTCCTTAATATTTTAAATAGTTTTTCCATAAATTGTTTATACAAATTATTTTCATCAAAATAATATCGCATACCTTTTATATGAGTAAGAATAAAATCAAGTAAATTTATTTTTTTACTTAAACCATTGTAATTCAGCTTATCTTCAAATATGTCAGTTACAAGTTTTTTTATACCTTCTTTTGCATCTAATCCATATTCCTCTTTATTAAAATTTGCAAAATCAATAAACTCTAATATTAATTTTGACTTATAATACTCTAATTTTTTATTTCCTTCATATAGCTCTTCCATATTAGTTCTATTTTTAAAATCAACTATTGATTTCTTTAATATTTTCCCTGATACTGACTTTTTTATTAATCCACTTTTTTGTATATTTACATATAATAGATAATTTTTTAATAGTTCAATTTCAAAATTCTTAATATATTTAGATTCTACTTTCTCCAAAGGAACTAAATCATAATGAAGAGGTTTTTCTTCTAAATTCTCCGTTATAGCTATTCTTATTACTTGTGGAAGAGTTAACATTCCACTTATTTCACCATAATAAAATTTTCTATATAAGACAATCTTAAAAAATTCAACCCCTTTTTTCAAAAGAGTTTTAGGGTCCGATAAATAACTATATCGCTCTTTCTTTTTTTTATCAATTACATCTATTTTATATGTCTCTTTCAATACACTTATATCTACAGCTATATTAAAACATATTAACTTAAATATCATTCTCACTTGTTTTGGCATATCTTTTAGGCAATTATTAAACACATCTTTCTTAGTGTAAAATTGAAACATAATATCTACTAACTTTTCTCTATCTCTCATATAAATCATTTTGTCTTTCAAATCACTTTTTATATAACCTTTGTTAATACACTTTTTAAAATATAACTCATATAATGTTTTTAATTCTTTAAACTCATAGTTTTTCATAATTTCTAATTTCAACAACTCTTCTTTTCTACTTTCCATTTTTATTCTCCCAATATATATTCTAAATCAGATTCTGATATGCTTTTACTCATCATTGTATCCTCTTCTATAATATTTTCAATTAACTCTCTTTTTTTCTTTTGCAATAATTCTATTTTTTCTTCTATACTATCTTTTGTAATTATTTTATAACTAAATACAGTTTTATCTTGTCCTATTCTATGTGCTCTGTCTATTGCTTGTTGCTCTGCTGATACATTCCACCAAGGGTCAAATATAAATACACTATCTGCCGCAGTTAGATTTAATCCAACTCCACCTGTTTTTAAAGTCATAATCAAAACTTTATATTCCTCTTCATTTTGAAACAAATTTACTATCTCCTGTCTCTTTTTTGTTGCTCCTGTTATTACTAAATATTTTATTCCCTCTTTTGTCAAATCCTCTTCTATTTTTTCTATTACATTTAGAAAATTGGTGAAAACAAGCGCTTTCCTTCCATTTGATACAATATCTTGTAAATTTTCCATTAATAAATCTCTTTTTGATGAGGTTATTCTATTTTCACTAAATGATTCAGGATTTGAAGTTATCCTTCTAAGTTCATTTAAAGCTTGAAATATAAAAAATTGGCTTTTTTTCACCCCTTCTCTTTCTATCTGTTTATCTAATACTTCTTTAAAAAATATTCTTCTTTCATTATATAATTTTTTTTGTTTTGTATTCATATCAACATATAAAGTTTGTTCCACTTTTTCAGGCAGTTCCTTTAATACATCTCGTTTTTTCCTCCTTAAAATAAAAGGATATATCTTTTTCTTTAACTCTTTTGATACATCTTCATTCCCCTCTTTTTGAATTGGAACAATATATTTTTTATTAAAATTATTTACAGTTCCAAACATTTTCGGGTTTAAAAATCTAAACAGAGAAAAAAGCTCTCCTAAATGATTTTCAATAGGTGTACCACTTAATGCAAATCTATTTTCTGCTTTTATTAATAATACAGCTTTTGATATTTGTGAATTAATATTTTTAATATTTTGCGACTCATCCAAAATAGCTGTATCAAACTCTATATCTTTTATTCTACCTATATCATTTCTCAACACTCCATAAGTAGTAATAAATATTTTGTTTTCTTCAAAAACTTTAAAGTCCCTATTATTTCCATAATATATAGCATATTCTAAATCTGGTGTAAATTTTTTAAGCTCATTTTCCCAATTATAAATAAGGCTTGTTGGCACTACAATCACTATTTTTTTCTTATCTGTATATATATTTTTTATTAATGCTATGGCTTGTAATGTTTTACCAAGTCCCATATCGTCTGCTAAACATCCCCCTAATCTATTTTCATACAGATATTTCAACCATTTAGTTCCATATTCCTGATAATTTCTAAGCTCTGCATCTACCTCTTTTAAATTCAAATCCACCTTTTCTATTTCATTAAATCCCTCATATACCTCTATCTCTTTTGAAAACACTGTTTTTAATTGTTGAGTTTCTATCATCTCTTCTATCACTGGCAAATCATAAAAAGAAACATTAAATTCTCCTTTTTTTTCATCAAAAATTCTATTTAATTTATCCACAAATTTTTTCTCTATAATAACATTTGAATTATCTGTAAGTTTTATATATTTATCTTTATTATACATTTTTAAAAAATTTACAACTGAAAATGTCTCATCTTCTATATTAATTTCCATATCTCCTTCAAAATAATCTATTGAGCTAGACAATCCAAATGTTAATTTTGGCTTCGATATTTTTATTTTATATTCGTTTAATTTTTCTGAACCGTAAAGCTCAAAATGGTTAATTAAATAGTGTAATTTTTTTTGTAAAAATTCTTTTGCAAAATTATTTGACATAATTATATAATCGTTATCTATAAAAAACTCACTTTTATCTTTACTCTTTTTTAACATTTTAAATAGATCATCAAATGCTTGTACAGATTTATTATAATCCACTTCACGAATATATATATCCTTACTTTTTTCATTTATATCTACTACTTTTTTTATATTAAATTCTTTGAAAAATTCAAAATCATAATTATCTAAATTCAACCCTATTTTCAAATGAAGATATTTATCTACATCTATTTTTTCAAATACTATTACAGGCTTTAAGCTAATACTATTAATTTTTTTTATACTAAAACCCTCTACTTGACATTTTATATTTGTAAAATATGAATAAAAAATAGATAAAAATTTATTTAAATAACCATCCTTTATCTCTACTTCAAATTCTTTTAACTGCTGATAGTTATCTCCTATATTTTTGATTAGATATATTTTCCCATTTGAATATAAATGTGTTTGCGATATTATTTTATAATCTAAGTTGTTATTAAAATTTATTTTAGCTTTAAATTTCTCTTCTACCTTTTCTATTATTAATTCTAAATTTATCTCTTCTTCTGCTAATTCTATTTTCATTTTATTTTCATTTATAAAACTCTCACTTTTTAATAGATAATCCACTAAAAAACTATTGTTATCCAAATATAATCTTTCACTTTTATTTTCTATCTCATCATCCCAATTTATATTAAATTCATCTTTTTCTTTTATCTCATTTATTTTTTGTAATATAGAGTTATCATATTCATTTGTTGCTATTACTGCATCTGTATCTACTTTTTTTCCTTTTGAATCTCTTAGTTCAATATAGCTTCTCTCATTTTCAAATTTTAAGATGAAATATATTTTATCTTTTACTCTGTAATCATCAAATGAAAAATGTTTTCTTTTTAAACTTTCAAACATTTATAATCGCATCCTTTTTTATTTTTTTGAAATTATCACTCTATATTATAACAGTTATGGTTATTTGTGTAAATATTTTTTTATTAGCAAAATATAAATTTATTCAGAAAATAACAAAAAAAGCTTACAAATATTTAATTTGTAAACTCTTTTTTCTTTTATCCTCTTTTACTTCCTTTGTGATTTAAAGTAGCTGGATTAATTTGATTTGATCTACTATTTTTGTTAGGAATAAATGAGTTAGTATTGTGATTTGTAGTATTATTATCACTCTCAAATTTATCTTTTTTCTTTACCTTTGGTTTTGATGATTTTAATTTTCTCATCTCCTCACCTCCTTCAATATATATTATAGCATATATTTTATTATTTTGAAGATAAATTTATAAAAATTGTTTAAAAAATCTTTCATAAAAACCAACAAAAATGTTATAATCTCCATACAGAAAAAATACATTTTAAACTGTTTTAGAACCGAATTCAATTTTGACTTTTGTATCTAAATACCAAAAAAACTCAAAATCATAAAGTTTGTCCAAAATAAAACTAAAAAAGATTTTATGAGAAAAAAGCGAAAAAGAAAATAGTAGAAATTAATAATATAATCAATATAACTTTAAAGATAAATCTATTAAAAGATTTATAGCTTTTTTATCATAAAATCTCCTGAAGCTAAAACTGTCTGAGAGAGCGCCCTCCTCTAAAGCGAACGAGTTTTTTAGCTTCTTGATTTTTCTTTGCTTCGTTTCTTTGTATCAAGACAAAGAAATGAAGAGGTAAACACAGGGATAAAATAACCTTTAGAATGTTTAAAATAAGCTAGCTTCCTCTGGTAACGCATAAATGTTTTTCTAAATTTTTAATCTCTAAAAAATTTAACAAAATTGCATAGCTTATTTTCTGAATAAATTTATATTCCCCTAATAAAAAATAAAAAAGGAGTGAAAAAATGGAAAAAGAATTAAAAGAAAAATTGCCAAGAATTATTATTTTTATAATATTGATATTATTAATACCAGTATTGAAACCAATGATCTTTGGGCATGGTGTAAAAGAGATAAGAACAAAGATGGAACAAGAACTAAAAAAAGATTACGGAGAAGATTTTATTGTAGAAAACATAGGAACAAGAAGTGCAAATGGAGAAAAATTTTATCAGGCAGAAATATATCCTAAGTCAATAATTGGAACAAATAAAGAATATGATAGTTATTATCATGCAAGAGCAAGTGTAGATATATTACCCTTCGGTAGATTAGGAGGAGTTGGTGATAATTATGGAGTAATAAAAATGAATGATGAAGCAGAAAATTATTTGCTTTTAAAATCCAAAAAAATATTTGGAAACAAAATAAGAATAAAGTCACGTGTAAAATATTCAGAAAAAAAAGGAGATGGATATTTACAATATTTAGAATGTGGATTTCAAGAAAAAATGAAAGCAGTAAAAGAAGATCCAAAAAATAAAAGATTAGAACTAACTTTATATATTTATATATTTGATAGAATAGATACTGAAAAAGAAAAAGAAGAAAGGAGGAAAGAGATATATAAGTATATCCAATATTTAAAAAAGGAAGGGTTGTTCAAATATTTAGAGATGGGAGTAATATTTATAGATGAGCGAGTATTAGCACCAGATTATTATGATTACACCTATGAAATAAAACACGGAAAAAAAGTAGCACTCACAGTAGATGGAGAAAAAGTGTATATGCCACCAATGAAATTAAGAAAGGAGATGAGTGTAAAATTAGAAGATGAAGTTAAGAAAATGAGTGATGATGAATTGATTAAGAGAATGAATAGGATAAGTAAAAGTGAGTTGAGTTATAAGGGAATAAGAAAATATAACAGTCAATATCAAGCTTGGATATATTCTGTAGATATGTTAAAAGCTAACTATGGAACAAGTTATGAAAAATATAAAATAAAAAAAACTTTAAAACGTTTTTATTTTAATTTGTTATCCAATGTAAAATTATCAAGATCATTAAGATATGTATATATAAATAATATAAAAGGAGATGATAGCAATGAGTAAAATAACAGATAAAGAATTATTGGTATTTAGTAATTTAGCAAATTTAGATTGGCAGTTTGTAAATATAAATAAAAAACAAAAAGAAAATGAGGAAGATAATAATAAACAATCAAAACTACTAAAAGACCTACTAATCCCAGAATCATTTGTAAGAGAATATGATGATAAAAAAACTGGTAAAAAAATAGGAAAATACATCTACGGATATCAAAACGGAAAACTAGACAAAACCCAAGCCCTAATCGAAATGCGAAAATCAGCAGGAATAGGAATGGAATACCTATCAAAATTAGATTCTGTTGGAAAATTCTTAGGAGAATGGGAAGTAATCTACGGAGGAGACAAATACAAAATAGTATCAGAATATTTAACAAAAAATATGTCAGATTATGTAGATATATATGCAACGTCATTAAATGAAATATTAGAAAAAAGCAAATCAGATAAAGATAATTTAGATAACTTAGAAAAATTAAAAACAAAAATTAAAAATCAATCAGATGCTAATTTTAATAAGTTATTAAAAGCTTTGGAAGAAAATAATGTAGAAGATGAAAAAAACATAAAAAAACAATTAGTAAAAGATTTATTAAATTTACCAAGTAGAGAAAAAGTGGAACAATTGAAAAAAAGTATCCAAATATTAGAAATGACAATGTTTATTGTATCAAATGTGCCAGGCAATATAATGCCAGCCTTTTTCTTTTCAAAAGTAGGAGGAACAGAAGCAAAATTTTTCGGCTCTGGAATAAAAACCTTACTAAAAGAATCATTAGAAGGAGCAAGCGATTTTAGTAAATATTTTAAGAAATTCACAGGAGAATTAAGCGAATTAATGAGAGTACGATTTAACAATAGTAATAAATTAGAAAAACTAATGATATTATCAGATATACTTTTTGATAAAGGAAGCTATTTTACATTTAAAGGAATAGATGCTGGACTTAACGCATTAGGAGATTACGAAAAAAATAATGGAAAAGTATCAGATGAAAAAAATTTAGGAGAAATAACACTAACAGAAGAGCTGGATATGTTTGATGATGGATTTAGAGTATTTGTTTTGAAAAAAGGTGAAGATATATTAATAATAAGCAAAAATATTGAGGATAATAAAAGTGTCCAAAGTAAAAAAGCGCTTCCAAAAAATTTAGATTATTTAAGAATAGTATATAATAAAATAAAAGATGATAATCCTAGCAGCAATATATTATTAAGCGGTTTGGATAATGGAGCAGATATATCATTCGTTACAGGTATACTAACTGAAAGACAATCAAAACTTTATTATAGTAATCCTCCTAAAAATCTTATTGACTTTATAAATTTTACTACAGAAGATATAAAAAGAGATTATAGCAGTACCAATAAAATAGTGATAACAGGATTAGAAAGTTATATAGCATCAGAATTATATGCTACTTTATGCTATAGTGTTTTAGAGGGGGGTACTCCGTATCTAATAGTACTGGGATTAGATTTTGTATTGTCTGTAATATCAGGAGCAATAGAAATATTCGAGGATATAAAAATAAGAAAACTTTATAGCGAATTGTTGTCTAAAGAAATAATAGATGATGAAAACAGTGGAATCAAAGGTTATATAACAAATAGATTAGAAAAAAGCATAAGTGATGGGACATATAACTTTGCTCCAATTGATTATTTAGAATTATATAGCAAAACTGCCTTTGATAAGTTAGAAGAAAAAAAAGGTAACACTCTTGAATATAAAGATAATAAAAATTTAAGAGGACACAATTCAAATGAATTATTAAAGTTCGAAATGAAACATTTAATCGTAGATAGATATTATCTATATAAGTATATAAAGGATAACAAAGGAGAATATAAATTAAAAGAATGCAAATATATATATGAAGGATTAATTAAAGGAGAACGTGATTTAAAAAATAAAAAATACTTAAAAATAGAAATTCCACTAAAAGAGGCAAATAGCGAAGGTTATAAACTATATTCCCTATTAAAATTAATAAAAGATTTACAAAGAAGATTTCTACATGAGAATAATTTAGGAGAAGTAGTATATATAGAAAATGAAAAATCAAAAATAGGTAAATTAAAAGAGATTATGTTTGTTGAAAAAAACGAAGAGCAAATAGGAAAGATAAAAGGAAATGAATATCTATTTTTACCATGGCTGGACAAACAAGGAAACATAGGACAAGAGTTACAAAAGGGATATATGGCATCAATACTAAAAAGTGTGTTATTACTACAAATTGTGAGAACTGATCCTGCTTATAGAGGATATGGAGAAGTAGCCTTAATCGAAAGATATGGAGAAAAAGATTATAAAATAGAATTAAACTTTAAAAAATTAACTGTAGAAGAATATTTGAAAAAGATGTTTTTTCGATATATTATCAAAGCTACTTCAAATATAAGGACTGTAATAAGAGATATGAGAGAAATATATAAATATAATTATGCTAGTAAAATAAAAGACATATTATCTAAAGAAGGTTTGTCCTTTTTAGATAATTATTGCACTATAGAACATATTAATGCCAAAAAATCTGTAATTAAATTTGAAGAAAAAAAATATGAATTAAATTATGCTTATAATCCATTGGATAAAATCATTGGTGGAACATTAGAAATAGATGCTACAGATTTAGAAATAAATAAAGAATATTTACAATCATATTTAAAAGGATTATTGAAATATCTAGGGATAAATTCCAATAAAGATATTTCAGAATTAACCTTTTTTAATATATACAGCGGAAAGTATTGCACAACATTTATCTCCTCATTATCAGAGGTAGATACAGAAAATAAAATAGAAGAATTTATAAGTAAAGATAATTTTTTTAGTTCACTAAAAGAATTAAAATCAAATTTAAAAAAATATCCATTAAAAGAATTAATAGGTCTAAAAGTTAAAAAAGGAGAAGCAACTATAATCTTAGGAAATGAAAAAGATGAAAAAAAAGTAAAAGTATATAACAAAGAATTAGGAATAGATAACAAAGAAAAAGAGATAACATTAAAAATAACAACACCATCAAAGTATCTTTTGAATATAGAAAGAGGAAAACCAAATAATGATTATGAGCTGTATTCAAGTTTAGGATATAAAGATAAATATTATGACATTCGTAATATGGGAAAAAATTCTAAAGTAACAGCAGATGGAAAAGATATAAGCGGAACATATAAAGGAAAAGATAAAGAAGAAAGTCTAGTAAAAGATAAAATAAATAGAGATACAGGCTGCAAATATTATGGGGATAATCTTATCTTAATAGACCGTAATTTGCGTTATTATTACGGAAATAATTTAGATGATTATTTAACAATAAGTAACTATATGGAAGGATACTTAGGGATAGATTTAATAGAAAAACCAAAAGAGAAAAAAGAAGATTTAGGCAAAGGATTTATGGATTATCAAGTAAAAATAAAAGGTATAAAATATGTTAATTTATTAAATTTAGAAATAATAAAAGAAGTAAATGAACATACAGTAGCAGAAATAGAAGGAATAATAGCAGGAGAAGATACAGATGAAGTAACTAGATTTCTAAATGTAGAAACACAAGGAATAGAAATATTATATGGAGATGATAATAAACCTATATTTAGAGGATTAATTTATGAACATTCTATGGAAATAGAGCAAAATAGTTGTAAAGTAAAAATAAAAAGCTATTCATTAAGCAAAGAATTAGAAAAAGAAAAAAGAAACAGAGTATATCATAATCTTGGCACAAAATATAAAGATGTAATAAGTAAATTAAATGAAACTTATCAAAATAAATACTCATTTGGATTTAATAGTCATATAGACAAACAAGAGTTAATAACAGAATTAAACCCAGTAGAAGTGCAATATAAAGAAAGTGATTGGGATTTTTTAAAGAGAATAGTAAGAAGAGAGAATGATTTAATAATAGTAGATGATAGCAAAGGTAAAAATCCCAAAACAGTAGCAGGAATAGCAATAGGAGAGTTTGGAAGTAGTCAAAAAACAATAGATAATAAGAATTTATTACTAAGTCGAAAGCTGAAAAAAGGAGCAACAGAAAACAGCTATAAATTAAAAGGATATCCTCAAATTAAAGGAGAAGAACTGTTTTCAATAGGTAATCCATATAATATAAATATTGATGTAAATACAGGGAAACAAGATTCGCTATTATTAATAAAAAACAGGATATACAAAGAAAGCGGAGTATTAAAATCAGATTTAGTATTTGTAAGACGAGATGAATTTAATATAGGAGTAGTAAAAAGAGAAGAAAGTATAACAGGACTAACATTAAAAGGGACAATAAAAAAAGTCTCAAAACAACATAAAGCACAAATAGAATATACAGAAATGGAAAATGAATATGACGAAAGTAAGAGTTACTATTACCCAATAGAAAGAATGTATACAGGTACATATTTCACGCCAGAAGAAGATACATTAGTAGAAGTCCATTTTGGAGCTGAAGCAGGAGAAGTAAGTATAAGAAATGTAAGTAGTAAAACGGAAGATATAGATAACGACCCAGATGTAAAAGTAATCAGAACAAGTTTTGGAAAAGAGGTCAGATTTGATTCTAAATCAATAAAAATAACAGGAAAAGATGATGAAAGTTATGTAGAGATAACAGAAGAAAGTGTGGGATTAACAAAAGGAGAAAAAGAGATAATTTTAAAAGATGGTAAAATAGGAATAAATAATAAAGATAGCACAATAACTATGGATGATAAAAAAGTAAATATCACAACTGGTGGAAGTGCAATAACAATGAAAGATGATAAACTAACTTTAGATAATGGTGGAGTAGGAATAGAAATAGGAAATGGAAAGATAAATTTAGGATAAGAAAAAAAGCTATATAGGAACGGTTTAAAAATAACCTTCTGATTTTGTTATAAAATGCGCAATGATTTAGGAACACTTTAAAAGCAACCTTATCTTTTTGTTTTAAAATACGCAATGATTCAAGCGTTTTTATAACAAAATACCAAAAAAATACTTTTTAAATGTTCTTTAAGCGCTTTTATAACAAAATATAAAAAGTTTATTTTTTAAACGTTCCATAACTATTATAAGTTATATAGCTTTTTTATGTCTATCCCCTATCTACTGTAACTTTTTCTACCCTAACTATTTTGTAGCATTAACAATTTTTAAATTTTTTATTTCATATGTTGTTGTTTGATTATTATTTCCACTTCCAATATATTTAAAAGCAACAACTATATTTTTATCTTTATAATCTGCTAACGATACATCTCCTGAAGACTTAAAATCACCATAACCACTAGCCGATTCATCAGCTAAAACAAAAGTTAATTCAGTCCAAGTAGCTGTTGCTGTATCTCCTGAATAATCTTCAGATACTAATACTTTTAATTCTGTTCCATCTTTTGAATACCCTTGAGCCGACTCAAATGTCATTACACTAGAATCCCCTATTGATAATTTAGGACTTACCATCCATGATATATTTGAGTCTTCTCCTGATTTATAAGCACCCATTTTGGCAACTCCACTACTATAATACCATTTTTTAGTCCCTGCTTCTGCAGTTATAGCCCAACCTCTATCCTCAAATTTATCTACTGCAAAAGATTCTTCATAAGTTGGAGTTGCATTAGTATCTATAACATAAACAGCTGTTACTACAGAACTACTTACCAATCCATCTTTTATTCCTATTGCTTTTACTGTTGTTGTTGTTGATATATTAAGTGCAGCTGTATATTTTGTTGATATTGCACTTGGTGTTGTTCCATCTATTGTATAATATATTGATGCTCCTGTTGTTGCTGTAGTTATTGTTATTGCTTGTGTTGTTGTATATGTTCCACTTGCTAAACTAAATTCTGGATTGATTACTGGTAAAACTACTGTTCGACCTGTAAAAGCTCCTATGTGATCAAATGTATTTGTTGGCAAAACATTCCATTCATCCAAATTAAATGTTGTATTTCCTGTAGTTACAGTTGCTTTTCTTTCTAATGTAGTATCTTTTCCCCAATCTGTTCCGTCCATTTTTCCTATTACATCTATCACTTTATCTGTATCAGCTTCATATGTTCCGTTATGATTTACATCTTTTACTAATGCTAAATCATCATTTCCATTATAATATGTAATTGTACTTGCCAAATCTCCTGTACTTGTTATATTCAAATCATCCGCTCCTGCATTATATACGACAAATACCTCTCCTGATTTTATGCTATTCCCATCTGCAAATAGAAAAGGCTTTGCATTACTAGATGCCCATGTATCCCCAGCTGTTGTATTTCCTAATTTCATCATAAAATAATTATTTGTATCCCCTGTTCTTAAAACTATATCACTATCTGTTGGATTATAAACCTCTAAAGCTTTATTATTTCCTCCAGCACATTCTACATATTCTGAAAAGAATAGATCTGCTGTTTTAGCTACTTCAGCTGTTATTATATAATCTGCAGTTACTACATCACTATTGTCCATTCCATCTTTTATTGCTATTGCTTTTACTGTTGTTGTTTTTGTTATATTAAATGCAGCTGTATATTTTGTTGATGCTACACTTGGTGTTGTTCCATCTGTTGTATAATATATTGAAGCTCCTGTTGTTGCTGTAGTTATTGTTATTGCTTGTGTTGTTGTATATGTTCCTGCTGCTGGAGTAATCACTGGTGCTGCAACTTTTTCTACACTATTTTGAATTACATATTTTGCTGTTATTACATCACTGTCATCCATTCCATCTTTTTTAGCTACAGCCATTAATGTTGTTGTTGTTGATATACTTATTGGTGCTGTATATTTTATAGTTCCTGGTTTAGTTCCGTCTAATGTATAATATATTGTTGCTCCGTCTGTATCTGTTAATAATGTTACTGTTTGAGTTGATGTATATGTTCCTGCACTTGGACTAACTTTAGGATTAGAAACTTTATCCTTAGTTGCATTCTCATTAATACATCCACCAAATACTAAAAGACTTAACATTAAAGCATATACCCATTTTTTCATAATTTTTCTCCTCCTAAATTATTAATTTTAAAAAATTCTTAAACTTCACCATTTTTCGTCATTGCCAACTTTTCATACATTTCTTCTATTCTAATTTTTACTTAGGAACGGCTTAAAAATAACCTTCCGATTTTGTTTTAAAATACGCAATGGTTTAGGAACGATTTAAAAACAACCTTATTATTTTATCATAAAGTACGCAACTATTCAAGCGTTTTTATAATAAAATATATAAAATTACTTTTTAAATGTTCTTTAAGCGTTTTTATAACAAAAATGAGAAACTTATTTTTTAAACTTTCCTTAATTCCCCCAAATACGTTCTGCATATTCTGGATGGTCTATAAAAGGATTTCTATTATGTTGATAATCCTTATCTATAATATTATTTCTCCTTATTTCTGTTTCACTTACTGGATCTTCTCTATTCCATTCTAACAATACAGATAATTTTCCAATAGTTGGAGCTTTAGAATAATCATTTATATCTTCTGACATTTTCAAATCAGGTTCTCCATGCTCACCTTCATATCTAACTGCCATATAAAATAACATTCTAGCTATATCCCCTTTCACTTCATCTCTTGGTTCCCAAGAATCAGAATCACTATTACATTCTGTTGCTTCAGAATTTGGAGTTCCTCCATTGTCAAACTCTTTACTGCCTCTGTCAGAATTAACTGAAACATCAGCCACTCTTATATGATGAAGATCTGTTCCTGGTCCCATTTTAGTTCCAAAATCTCCATGTGTTTTTGCCCATACATGTTCCCTATTCCAACCCTTTCCACCATCATACTTTTTAGGTCCATTAACTGATCTTCCAGTATAAATTTCTATTACATTATTTGAATTATTCGGATCCCTATCTGTCACAATTAACGCATTATATGCTTGCGAATATGATAACTCTGTTTGATTGTCTATTAGATCATTTAATTTTGATTTTAAAGCAGAACCAGTTTCTGTTCCAATACTATCATAATAATTTCCGCATCCGGTATCTGTCGGAATAACTACATTTCCTGATCCATTATCTGGAGAAATAACTTCACTTCCTGCAAATAACCCTATATGATCAAATGTGTTTGTTGGTAAACTATTCCATTCGTTCAAATCAAATGTTACATTTCCTGAAGTAACTGTTGCTTTTCTTTCTAGCGTTATATCTTTACCCCAATTTGTTCCATCCATTTTTCCTATTACATCTAATATTATATCTATTCCTGCTTCGTATGTTCCATTATTATTTTCATCTTTCACTAATGCTAGATCATCATTCCCATTGAAACCTGTAATTGGGCTTACCATATCCCCTGCCCCTAGTATATTTGCGTCATCTGCTCCTGCATTATATACTACAAATACATCTTTTGGACTAATAACTTTTCCTACTTCAAATTTATAAACAGTTGCATTGCTAGATGTCCAAGTATCTCCAATTGTTGGATTGGATAATTTCATCATAAAGTAATTATTTACAAGAGATATATCACTTCCTGTTGGATTATATATTCCTAAAGCTTTATTATTTCCTCCAGCACACTCTACATATCCTGAAAAAAACAGGTCCGAAGCTGAATTCACTTCACTTCCTGCAAATAACCCTATATGGTCAAATGTGTTTGTTGGCAAACTATTCCATTCGTTCAAATCAAATATTGCATTCCCTGAAGTAACTGTTGCTTTCCTTTCTAATGTTATATCTTTTCCCCAATTTGTTCCATCCATTTTTCCTATTACATCTAATATTGTGTCTATCCCTACTTCATATACTCCATCATTATTTTCATCTTTTACTAATGCTAAATCATCATTTCCATTATAACTTGTAATTGCGCTTGTCATATCCCCTGTTCCTAGTATATTTGCATCATCTGCTCCTGCATTATATACTACAAATACATCTTTTGGACTAATAACTTTTCCTACTTCAAATTTATAAACAGTTGCATTGTTAGATGTCCAAGTATCTCCAATTGTTGGATTGGATAATTTCATCATAAAGTAATTATTTACAAGAGAAATCTTATTCCCTGTTGGATTATATATTCCTAAAGCTTTATTATTTCCTCCAGCACACTCTACATATCCTGAAAAAAACAGGTCTGAATTAGACGAACTTGCTCTTTGAGTTTCATTCGATATTTTCGCTGCTGAATTGAGTTCATTCCCCGTAAATTTTTTATCTTCATTATTAATACATCCACCAAAAATTAAAACACTTAAAAGTAAAGCATACATCCATCTTTTCATTGTTTTTCCCCCTTTGAAGTTATGTTATTATGGTTTAATAAAAATAGCTGTCAATGTAGAAAATGTGTTTCAATTATAATCATTCTATCTCTCTATACCTGTAAGGGCAATTCACGAATTGCCCCACATAAGCTCTGTATTATAGTTCTCTCTTCATTTCCCAACATTAAATTCTCTTTACATTATGATTATGCTATATCTCAACAATACAATATAACATTACATTGGTACTTTTTAGATATTTACATTACAGGTACTCTTTAATCATCCAATTCTCCACAGGCAACAAAGAATCCTAATTACGATTAAAGAACCACCTGCAACAAATTAAGAGTTGATATTTTTTACCATAACTAGCTATGGCTCGCAACTCATATCATAATTAAAACTTATATCTTGATACTACTGGATTGTGATCTGATATTTTTCCCATATAATCTGTATTTACATATATTATGTCTACTTCTGGAGACTCTTTTTGCAATTCTTTTGATATAAATACATGATCTATAGCTTGAGAATTCCCAGAATAATTATAGGTATAACGTTTATTATAAGGAATTTTTGTATCTATTAAATTAATAAACTCTTTCCCTTCTAATACTCTCATTGGTGCACTTGCATAAAATTCATTAAAATCTCCAATTAAAAGTAGATTTGCATTTGGATTTTTCCCCAATATCTCTTTTGAAAATCCGTTTACTATTTTAGCAAGTTTTACTCTTTTTATCTCAGTATAAAATTTCACTGGTTGAGTTCCACCCCACATGGAAGTGTCTCCACCTTTTGAATTAAGATGATTCCCTATTACAATTATTTTTTTACCTTTAAATTTAAATTCCATAGCAACTGATTTTCTAGTTCCTTCAAATATTGGAGTATTTGGATATACTCTACCAGGATTATATTTTAAATCTCCATTTTCATCTAATCCTACATGATCTTTTGCTCCTGCATTTCCTCTTCTATCAAATTCAACTCTTGTACTTCTATAAATTGTTGCAGGTCTTATATTTCCACCAGGTTCTCCACCATCAGCATAAGCTATTGGATTTATATTTATAATCTTATAATCAGTTGGTCCTCCTGCTTTTTCTATTCCAGATATTATTTTTTCTAACGTTACTGTTGCATCTGTAACTGATGAATTTTGATTTCCATCATTATCTTGTACTTCATTAATTACAAGTATATCTGGTGCTTTCATATTTTTAGCTATAACTTCTCCAATATCATCCCATTTACTAGAATATCCAGCTTTTCCACTTCTTACTTCTCCACCTAGATTTTCTACATTATAAGTACCTACAGTAATATGATCTGCATCTCCCACCAAAGATGTAGTATATCTGTCTGAAATAGGTGTTATATCGCTTCTATTGCTTTCTAAATTATCCACTTTTGACATTGGATAAAATACATATTCTCCACTTCCAAAATCATTTAATGCAAAACTTGCTATTCCTTCTAAATCTGCTAATCTATCTCCTACATTAAATATTTTTTCTCCACCTTTAAATCCATTTTTCGAATCATATTTTCCATAAAATGTTCCATCTGGACTTTTAAACTCATTATCCACAATTCTAATTATTTCTGGATTATAATCATTTTTATCCACATCTATGATCAACCCGCCTACAGGTGTTACTTGTTCAGTTCCTGATACTCCTTTTGGTCTTACAAATAAATTTATATAACTTTTATGTACATATTTATCTTCAAAACCTCCTGAACTTCCTGTAACAATTGGAGAAAGGACTTTAACTTTCATCCCTTCTAAACTTTCCCAAAATCCTAATCCTTCTTCAAGATTAATTTTTACATTATTATTTATATCACCTTTTATTGTAGTTATTTGATTATTTGGTATTTTTCTATTTCCAGTTCCACCAAGCAGAACTGATTTTGGCATTACTCCTTTTCCAAGAGATTTTACATTTTCTATTTTTATATCTCTTAAAGTTGTTCTAGATATATTATTATTAGAAAACTCTTCATACACTGTTCCTTCTATCTCTATTTTTTCTCCTACTGCAATTTTTGGTGATGACATTATTTCTGCCGTTGTATTTACATAAATTGCATCTGAGGTATAATCATTTCCATCTCCAGTTTCATCTTGTAAATAAAATCCATGCATTCTATTATAATCATCATTTACTGTTGCTGTTATTACCCCTCTTGTTTTTACTACTTTTCCTGTATAATCTGATACAAATTTATCCCCTTGTATTGTATATATTGGAATAATATAGTCTAATTCAGGCTTAGATAAATTTTTTACACTATCTCTAACTACTGAAAAATCTTTATATCCTTTTAAATCTGTAATATATTTAATCAAAAGATCTGTTGCTTTATAATCTGTAGATATTACATCTTTATAATTAAAGCTGTTTTTATAATAATATCCAGGGAAATTTATCATAAGACCTGAATCTGGATTATTACCATACGCATATAGCATAAATGCTATTTTATACTCTTTGCTGTCTTCAACTTCTTTTCCATTTATGCTCATTGTAGCTTCTTCTACTCTTCCACCTTTAAAAATTATGTTATAATCTAATCCTGCTGTCTGTACATCAATTCCATAATTCTCCGTTGCTCTTTGTAATATAAACTTTTTCAAATCAGAGCCTTTTATATACATTAATAAAATATTATCCTTATTTGCATCTGTAGAATACACACTTTTTAATTGATCTACAGTCATGTTTATTTTATCTGTTATATCTGTTTTTAAAAGGTTAATTTTCAAATTTTTATCACTAAGATTTAAGTTTTCAGTAGGATAAAGCACTACATCTACATCTAATTCTTCTTTTACTGCTGTAGTAATTAGATTTGCTGCTTCTGTTGATCTTTCTAATTTTTTTTGATTATCTAAACTAACATTTATTGTATTATATGATTCATCTATTTTTCTGTTTGTTATATCTTTTTCACAGGCAGTAAATAAAAATATAGCTATCAATGCAGTTAAAATATATTTCTTCTTAATTGTTTTTTTTCTGCTTATTTTTTTATTCATTATTTTTTTGTTCTCCTTTCTCCTCTGCTTTTTTCTCTAAAAACTTTCTAAAAATTATATTCTTATTTTTTCCGTTCTTTAATTATTGCAAAGGAACTATTCTTTTAATTTCCCCAAATACGATTTGCATATTCTGGGTGATCTATAAAAGGATTTCTATTGTGTTGATAATCTTTATCTATAATATTATTTCTTCTTATCTCTGTTTCACTTACTGGATCATTTTTATTCCATTCTAACAAAACAGATAATTTCCCATGAGTTGGAGCTTTAGGATCATCATTTATATCCTCTGACAATTTCAAATCAGGTTCTCCATGCTCTCCTTCATATCTAACTGCCATATAAAATAACATTCTAGCTATATCCCCTTTTACCTCATCTCTTGGTTCCCAAGAATCAGAATCGCTTTTACATTCTGTTGCTTCAGAATTTGGTGTTCCTCCAATGTCAAATTCCTTATTTCCTCTAGCAGAATTAACTGAAACATCAGCAACCCTTATATGATGAAGATCTGTTCCTGGTCCCTTCGTAGTTCCAAAATCTCCATGTGATTTTGCCCATACATGTTCCCTATTCCAGCCCTTTCCACCATCATATTCTTTAGGTCCATCAATAGATTTTCCTGTATAAATTTCTATTACATTATTTGCATTATTAGGATCTCTATCTGTTACAACTAAAGCATCATATACCTCACTATATGTTAATTCTGTTTGATTATCTATAATATCGTTAAGTTCTGCTTTTAGAGCAGAACCTGTTATGTCTGCTCCTATGCTCGCGTAATAATCACTACTTCCACTATCTGTTTTTATTATATAATTTGCTGTTATTACTGCACTTTCTACGCTATCTTTTATTGCAATTGATTTTACTGTTGTTGTTACTGTTATATTAAAAGCTCCAGTGTATTTCGTAGATGCCGAACTAGGTGTAGTTCCATCTAATGTATAATATATTGTAGCTCCATCTGTATCTGATGATAATGTTATTGCTTGCTTTGTTGTATATGTACCTGCAGCAGGAGTAAATATTGGATCACTTACTTTTTTTGAAACAGTACCTGAAACTACAGAGCTATTTTTTATTTTCAAATTCTTTATTTCAAATGCTGTAGAAAGAGTATTACTTCCAATATATTTAAATCCTATATGTACTTTTTTACCTTCATATGCCGAAAGAGATACATCTTCAGAATCCACATAACTCCACTTTCCATCTGCTTTTGTAGCTAAATGAGGTATTGTTAGTTCTGTCCATGTTGCAGTTCCAACATTTCCAGAATAATTTTCTGAAATTAAAACTTTTAATTCTGTTCCTTCTTTAGGGTAAGCTTGTGCTGATTCAAAATTCATAACACTTAATTCCCCTATTACTAACTCAGGACTTATCATCCAAGCAATATTTGAACTTTCTCCTGATTTATAGGCACTCATTTTAGCTCCATGACTATCATATTGCCAATTAACAGTTCCTGCTTCTGCTACAAGATTCCATCCTCTATCTGTATACCCATCCTCTACAAAAGATTCTGAATAATCCCAAGAACCCCATACTTCTCCAGTTACTTTTTCATAACAAGTAATTGATTCTTTTGCCATCTCTTTTACAAATAACTGCTCTTTGGTATCTCTAGGAATTTCCAAAGCCTCTTCATTTAATATTGCATTAATCTCTTTTATTTTTTCGCCATCTAATATTCCACTTATTATCATTTTTTTATATTCTGTTGAAATATTTTGTAAACTGCCTCTTAATTTTTCTCTGTCATTTAATGTTAAATGTTTTCCAAGTGCTCCACTATCTAATTCAACTAAATATTCTTCAATATTCTGTTGTGCCTTTTCCAATACTATGATTGCTTCTTTATTATTACTTCTATTTGATATATCTAAAGTAGATGTCTTAGCACAAGAAACAGATAAAAACATTATTATTATAAAAGTTATAGATAATAATAAATTATATCTTTTTTTTAAATTTTTCATTATATCCTCCTAAAAATTAAAAATATTTCTATCAAATTCTCTTGTTCCATTCCATTCATTTAATGTTTCTATTTTTACATTAGCTTTTTTATTGTTATCTAAATTATCATATCCTTTTGAAAGAGATGTCTCAAAATCTCCATATAAAACATTTGGTATTATTACCCATTTTTTTCCAAAATCATTTTTTTGATTATCTGCAAAAGCTTTTCTTTCTCTATAATTTTTTCCATCTATCTTACTGCTAAAATCATTTAAATCATTTGTAACAATAGCTGTATATTTTCCACCATTTTTTACATATGAATCAAAATCAGATTCTGATATTAAATTATTAAGAGTAAGAGCTTTAAATCCAGCTTTATTCATATTTCTAATAGTAACATCATAAACATTTCTATCTCTACTTGTTATCAATTTTACTTCTACATTATTTTTATTTAAATAATTTATAAATTCTACTGCTCCATCTACTGCTTCAGCATCTAAAGAGCTATACCATCTATTTCTATTTTCAATAGTATCCTTTTCATTGCTTTTCAAAAGCCAAGCAAAATAAGGAGTATTATCTAATAAAACTTCATCTACCCTTACAAACACTTTTTTTATCATTTTGTCTTCTCTAACTCTTTTTTCAGCTATGTTAAATGCTTGATGAACCAAACTTTTGTATTCCGCTCCATCTTGCATCCAAAGTAATGCAAGTGATGATTGCTGCCCTATATTAGCTTTGTTAGGAGCAGCCTCTATTTCAGCTACATTCATAATAAAACCTATTCCTAAAATTGCCATTAAAAGTGATATTTTCTTCATAATTCCCTCCTTATTCTCCATCCCATATTTTTAATCTTGATAATCTCATTTCAGATTTCTCTTTTTCTGAAGTTGCTGTTCCTATCATTTTTGTATAATATTCAAAACTTATTCCTTTTCCTTCAAAATCTCCATATGTAGGATTTGGAATAGATATCCAATTTTTTCCAAATTTATATTCATTTTTATCTACAAAACTGTTTCTATAATCATTTGATCTGCCATATATTTCATTACTAAAATCTGTTAATTGATCTCCTACATACATTACTATATCATATCCATTGTCAATTACTTCTGTTCTTCTTTTTGTCTTATCAGAACTTTTTTCTTTTAATAATATATGATCTTTATTTACTTTTGAAAAATGTAATTTTTTTAAATTTTTCATAGTGTCTTTTAATTCATTTTCTGATCTATTAGAGATATAAAACATTTCTCCACCGTGAGAATTAACAAATTTTGAAAATTCTACAGCTCCTGAAGTTGCTTTAGCATCTTTTGAATTCACCCATTCGTCCCAAGTGCTCGAACTAAAACCTTTTCCTTTTAAAATTCTCCAAGCTGCATAAGCAGAATTATCAATCATAGTTTCATCTAAATCCACAACTACTGCTAATTTTTTTCCACCTTTATAACTCTTTTTTATTTCTAAAAAAGATTCTTTTGCTACATTAAACGCTTGATATGCAAGTGCTTTATATTCTCCTGATGTTTGAACCCAATTTACAGCCACTACAGATTCATTTTCAAAATTTTTCTCAGTAAAATCTTCAGCATTTATAAATACAGTAAATGCTATAAATAATATACTTATTAATTTCTTATTCATAATTATTATAACCCCCTAAAATTTATATTTAATATTAAGTCCAAATGTACTACATGTTTTTTTCAAATCTTGAACTCTTCTATCTTTTTTTGCTGTCAAATCATTTTCAGGTGAAAATACTGCATTTTTAGCCATTTTATATTCATAGAATGGTGTAATTGTAGCATTCAAATAATTATATTTTACACCTGCTTTAACAACAGTAAGTCCTCCATGTGACTTTGAATCATTAAATCCTGCATCAAACTCTTCTACTGTTCTTAATCTATTTGCAGCTCTTAATCTATTTGCAGAATTTTCTCCGTCATAGATAAAATTTTCTCCTAAATATTGTCCAGAAACATAAGGTACAAGACCTCTAGTTACTTCATATCCCACTTTTAACATTGCTGCAAAATCCCCTTTATCTACCCAGTTTTGTTTGTAATATGGTTCATATCCATATTCAGAAGATATTTTATTCTTTTGTGCATAATAAGGTTTTTCTCCTGCTTGTGTATAAACCAGTTCAGAATTTATAATTAAATTTCCTGGTTCTAAACTTAAATTTGCTGCTGCTGCATATTTTAATAGTGCACCATCTTTTTCACTATCATCTTGGCCAACAACATCAACACTTAAAACTGATACTTCATTGTCATATTTGAATCCAGCTTTATATGCAACTGCTACTCTTTTTCCCCAAGAATATGCTTTTGTAGCTTCTGTCAAATCAAACCCTTCATCTCCAGGTGTATCATATTCTACAGCTCCTGCTCCAATATATAGATTCATCATTTTATTCATTCTATAATTTAAAACAACCCCTGGTATAGTTTTGCTTCCTAATTCTATTCCATTAGCATTTCCATTTATGTAAGTAGGTCTTCCAGAAATATAATACACTTTTGTAATATCTTCTGTTTTAAATTCACTTCCTACTGTTGAACCAAAATTAAATGGATAAATTGCTAATAACATACTTTTATTCATCCCAAATTCCAAATAAGTTTTTTCAGAATCATCATCTAATTTAAATTCAAATCCATTTGCAGTATCAAGTGTTGCATCAACTCCAAATTTAACTCTATTATTTAAAGCTTTTTCATATATAACTTCCATTGTTGTATCTGTTTTGCTTGAATTATTCAAAATATCAGCAGAATATTTTAATGATAAATTGTCAAAATTTAACTTTAAAACACCCTCTCCATCTTTTTCTGAATAATTATCATTACTAGAAACCTTTGCACTGTAATCTAATGAACTTCCAGAAATATCAAATGCAAATACTGCACCAAAACTTAACATAAACATTAATACCAAATAATATTTTTTCATAGTTTTTTTCTGCCATATATTAATTGTTAATATGGCATTACCTCCTTTTTGTTTTTTTTAATTGTAACACAACCACTTTAATTTAATATAAAATTAAAGTAAAACTTTTGTAAATTTTAGAAAACAGATTAAAAAACTATTCTATTTTCTAATAAAACACAGTGAAATTAATAATTTTGATCGTTTGATTTTCTTTTTCGAAACAATTCTAATTTTTATACCCTAATTCAGTGAAAAGGTTTTCTTAGAATTTTAAAAAAATTTTTCTGCTCCTCCTTTCTCATCAAAACAAGAAAATAAACGTTAAAGAACATTTAAAAAATAAGTCTTTCATATTTTGTTAAAAAAACGCTTAAATCATTGCATATTTTAAAACAAAATAGATATATTACTTTTAAGCTGTTCCTATGTAAAATTAATTTTCACTTCCAGTTAATCTTAGTACTAAATATAGTACCACCTTTCGAGCAAAAAATCAACCCATTTTGAGCACTTTTTTACCCATAGTACACTCTGAACTATAAAAAGCTTTCTAACATATACTACTCCCTAAAATAAAAATACCGCACTAGGACAATAACACTGCTTTTTTAGGAATTTTTTTTTACTTGAAAGTGTCTTTAATCACACATTATATACATTTTTTGACGAAAATATATATAGGAGGTGGTTAATATGTTTAAAACAGTTTTTTTATTATTATTCTTTTTATCTTTCAGCTATATATCAAATGCAGAAAATTTTACCAAAGGAGATATAATTGAAATCTCTATAAATAACAATAATATAAATATAGTAAAAAACTTAATAAAAAATAGTTCTGATGCAAATTTAACAAATAAAAGCGGGCAAAATATGACAACTATTGCATTTTTAAGCAGAAGAACCGAAATATTTAAGTATTTAATAGAGAAAGGCGGTAAGTTAAATTATAGAGACAAACAAGGAAGGGATATTTTAGAGTTAGCTCTATATTCAGATTATGAAGAAATTTTAAATTATCTTTTATTATTTCAAAAAGATATTGATTCTCCAGATAAAAATGGAGAAACTCCTCTTATTATTGCAGCTAAAAAAGGATATTTTAAAGTTGTTCAAACTCTCATAAAAAGAGGAGCCTCTATTAAAAAAATTGATAATAAAGGAAATAGCGCAATTTATTATGCAGTTTATAATTCAAACATTAAAATATCTAAATTTTTATTAAGCAAAATTAACTTCGTAGATGATAAAGAGATGAAAAAAATAATTAAAGCAGCTATTTTTAATGGAGATAATGATTTTGCAGAAGAACTTACACGAATTAATAACAGAAACTCAAAATATGCTTTCATGAAGTAAATAGAAAATTAAAATCTAATACGAAAGGAGGTGGGAAAAACGGAACATAAAACAACAGAAGAGGAAAGCTTATTGTATTTATTAGAACTATTAGAAGAAGTTCTTTAGGAACAGATTAAAAACGACCTTATTATTTTGTTTTAAAATACGCAACGATTTAAGCTTTTTTAGATCAAAATATAACAAAATATTTTTAAATGTTCTTTAAGCTTTTTTAGATCAAAATATGAAAAATTTATTTTTTAAACGTTTTTTAGGGCATTTTGAGGCGAGGATATAAGTGAAATATATGAAGGGAATTTGACAAAACAGTATTTTTAAGGTACAATATATTGTACCTTAAAGGAGGCGATTATAATGGAAGCTATAAACTATTCAGATTTTAGAGCCAATATGAAAAGCTATATGGACAACGCTTATGAAAATCACGAAACTATGATAATAACTAGAAAAAAAATGAAAAATATTGTAATTATGTCTATTGAAGATTACAACTCTTTAATGACTACAAACTATTTACTTGCCAATCCTAACAATTCCAAGCATTTGTTAGAATCTATCGAACAAGCTAAAGAAGGAAGAACTGTTTCAAAAACAGTTGAAGAGCTAGAACTATGCGAATAAGTTTTACAGAAAACGCTTGGAAGGATTATACTCTGTGGCAAAAAGAAGATAAAAAAACTTTAAAAAGAATTAATGATTTAATAAAAGATACCATTCGTAATCCATTTTCAGGAATAGGAAAACCAGAGCCTTTAAAAAGCAACTTATCTGGTTACTGGTCTAGAAGAATTGATAAAAAAAATAGATTAGTATATGAAATGTTGGAATATGAGATAATAATTATATCTTGTAAATATCATTATTAAAAAAAATAAGCTACGCTTCACCTTGTAAAGCATAATTTTTTTCTAAATTTTTGGCTTTTGAAAAATTTTACTTTGAAAAATCACATATTTCAAAAAAAACGGCGTAGCTTATTTTATGAATAAATTTATATTTTCCTAGTAATTAAAAAAATATAGGTAGCGTAATTGGAAGATAAGATACAGTTCTAAAACTCTATTCAATTATACCTTAATTTTAGATCTAACTAAATTATGAACTTTTAAATCAACCACAACCACAAAAAGACGATCCATAAGATCGCCTCTCCAAAATATATACCCTAAACTTCTAAATCAAACTCTTTCCATGCTCCTTGTCGCAACTATATTTACTCCAGTTCCCAGCACATCTGCATAAACTACATCTCCCACTTTTACAGGAGCTTCTAATTCTATTTCATTTATTATATCCATACATTTATAATTGAAATCTTTAGGGATCCCGCCATCTGTTTTCACAGGTATTCTTTCTAATATTCCTCCTTTTATTTTAACAGTTGAGGTGATAACTCTTGTAGGATTTGTAACTTCTTTTATTGCATAATCCTCTCCTCTTTTACAACTATTTCCTGTTACTTTATATCCTTTTTCTGCAGTTTTATCACTTTCTATTGTTAATCTACACCCCATTGGACAAGTAATACATATCAATTCCCTTTTCATTTTATACCTCCTAACATTTTCTAATATTTATCTTTATTCGACTTTGTCTGTTTCAATATTGAGCCAACACATAGGTTAGCCCCACATTAGCGACAAATTCTATTCTACAGACACACTTAATTCTCTAAATTTTTCTTTTGTAAGGTACCCAATTGGCAAGCTTATTTTCTCCATTTCACCAGGAGCTAAATGTCTTTTTTTTATTCTTTTTATCTCTTCATTTCCATATCTAATTACCAACTCTTTATCTTTATATACTTTTCTAACTCTCATAAATAGTTCTAATTTATCCTCTACATTTTCCACTCTAATTTTATGCGGCACTATATAGCCTATCCCTTCTCCAGATTTTGTTTTTATTTGATTTACATCTTTTTTTAATCTATTTTGAATATATTTAGCTGCATTTTTTCCAGCTCTCCTACTTTCTTCCGTTACAAAATCCACCAAATCATGCACATGCACTACATTCCCACAAGCAAAAACTCCTTCAAGTGAAGTTTCCATAGATTCATTCACTACTGGTCCTGATGTTTTTATATCTATCTCTAATCCTGCATTTCTAGAAAGTTCATTTTCTGGAATTAATCCTACAGAAAGAAGCAAAGTATCACATTCATAAAGTTTTTCTGTTCCTTTTATAGGTTTCATATTTTCATCTACTTTAGCTACCACTACCCCTTCAACTCTATCTTTTCCTTTTATCTCCAATATTGTATGACTTAACATTAATGGTATATCATAATCATCTAAGCATTGTACTATATTTCTTGTAAGTCCTCCTGAAAATGGCATTAATTCTGCCACTAGCTCCACTTTTGCCCCTTCCAAACTCATTCGCCTAGCCATTATAAGCCCTATATCTCCTGAGCCTAAAATCACAACTTTTTTCCCTACCATATACCCTTCCATATTTATAAACCTTTGAGCTGCTCCAGCTGTAAAAACTCCCGCTGGTCTAAATCCAGGTATTGCAATTGCCCCTCTTGTTCTTTCTCTGCATCCCATTGCTAAAATTATAGCTTTACTTTTTGCTCTACTGAATCCATCTTCACTATTTATGAAACTCACAATTTTATCTTGTGAAATATCCAGAACCATACTATCTAATTTATATTCTATCTTCATACTTTTTAATTCTTCTGTAAATCTCTCTGCATATTCAGGCCCTGTTAATTCAGTTTTAAAAATATGTAATCCAAAACCATTATGAATACATTGTTGTAATATTCCACCAAGTTCTTTATCTCTTTCTATTACCAATATATTTTCAGCACCATTTTTCTTTGCTTCAATTGCAGCTGCTAATCCTGCTGGTCCGCCCCCCACTACTACTATATCATATTCTTTCATTTATTCTGCCTCCTTCCCTTTTGTTCTCCCTATCAAAACATACGATTTAGGATTATCTTTCACTATATCTTTCATATCTTTTTTCTTTTCTCTTGCTAAAATTTCCTGAACTCTAGGTCCACAAAATCCTCCTTGACACCTTCCCATTCCTGGCCTACATCTCTTCTTCACTCCATCAACTGTATCTGCCCCAGCTTTTATCGCTGCAACTATTTCTCCTTCAGTTATATTTTCACATCTACATATTATTTTCCCATATTTATTATCTTTTTTTATCAGAACTGCCTTTTCTTCGTCACTCAAATCCATAAATATAATCTGTTTTCTATTTGCTATAAAATTTTTATTCTCTTCTAATCCACCATTTATATCTTTTAATAATTCAACCACATATTCTGCTATTGCAGGTGCAGAAGACAATCCAGGAGATTTTATTCCAGCCACATTTATAAATCCTTTTGCATCTTTAGATTCTTCAATTACAAAATCCTTCGTACTTGACTCTGCACGTAATCCTGAGAAATTTGTTATCACTTCTCTAAATGGTAATTCAGGAATAGTTTTTTTAGCTGTTTCCCAAACGTAATTTAATCCATCTCTTGTTGTTTCTACATCATCTCTTTCCATATAATCTTCTGCATTTGGCCCCACTATAACATTTCCATGAACCGTTGGAGCTACCAATACACCTTTCCCCATATTATTAGGGCATTGAAATAAAACTTTATTAACTTTATTCCCAAAATTTTTATCCATAATGAAATATTGCCCTCTTCTTGGATTTATACTAAAAGCTGGAGAAGCCACCATATTATTAATTTTATCTGCATATACTCCACTTGCATTTATTATATATTTTGTTTTATATCTGCCTTTATCAGTAGTAATTTCATACCCATTTTCTATTTTTATTATACTTTTCACTTCGTTATTTAGCTTTAATTCTACTCCATTTTTTATTGCATTTTCAGAAAGAGCAATTGCCAGTTCCCACGGACCAACTATTCCTGCAGTTTCTGCATATAGTCCCCCAACTACATCCTTGCTGATATTTGGTTCCATTTTTCTTATCTCTTTTCCTGTTAATATTTGCATTTTAGGAATATTATTTTTTATTCCTCTTTCATATAGTTCTCCTATTGCAGGCATCTCATCTTTTGAAAAAGCCAATACAAAAGAGCCTACTCTTTTAAATGGTACATCTAATTCTTCACATAATTTATCAAACATAGGATTCCCCAAAGTGTTAAATTTAGCCATCAAACTATTAGGTCTTGCATCATATCCTGCATGAATTATTGCACTATTTGCTTTAGTTGTGCCATTTGCAACGTCTGATTCCTTTTCAATAATCAGTGTTTTTAATTTGTATTTCGAAAGCTCCCTCCCTATTGAAGTTCCTATTATTCCTGCTCCTATTATCACTACATCATACATTTTTAACTCCTCCTATCTAGGAACTTTAAAAAAATTAACAAGTCATCTGTTTAAAAAACATAACTGTATATACAAATTTTTTCAAACAATTTTGACAAATTTATTTTTTTAATGTATCCTGTAATTTATTTTTTATATACTCATATGATTTTCTGAATAAATTTACGCTTTCCTAGTAAATAAAATGTTTTTATTTTAATTCATTCACTGTAGGAGCGAACCTATGTGTTCACCCTTATTTTAAATTCCCAATATCAGAACTTACACAGAAGTCAGCCTACATCTTAAGAAAATCATATTATTACACAAAAAGAGTCCATCAAAGAATCTTTGATATGCAATGTAAGTTTTCAAAAAAATTGCATTACAAAACAAATCATTCTTTGACGACTCTCTAATCTCTCTTGTCGTTAATTATTTAATCTTCTTCACTATTCTAATCTAATCTATTCATTAACTATCATTATTTTTAACAATTTCATCTTTTTGTACAAGGGCGAACACATAGGTTCGCCCCTACATGCCATAAATTATACTAAGATATAATTTATATCGTAAGGGCAATTCACGAATTGCCCCTCTCTTTTTTAAACATTCTCTATCCAGCTCTTATGCTTCCCATCCCTCTGATCTCTTAACAGCTTTTTTCCAAGTTTCATACAGTTCTTCTTTTCTCTCTTCTGTGATTTCATTTACAAACTTTTTATCCATTTTCCATTTTTTAGCTATCTCCTCTTTACTTGTCCAAAATCCTACAGCAAGTCCTGCTAAATATGCAGCTCCTAATGCTGTTGTTTCTGTTATTTCAGGTTTTTCTATTGATGTTCCTAATATATCAGATTGAAATTGCATTAACAAATTATTAGCAACTGCTCCTCCATCAACTCTCATTCCTTTTAATTCTATTCCAGAATCTTCTTCCATAGCTTCTATTACATCTCTTGATTGATATGCAATTGACTCTAATGCAGCTCTTATTATATGGTTTTTATTTGCTCCTCTTGTTAATCCAACTATTGTTCCTCTAGCATACATATCCCAATATGGTGCTCCTAATCCTACAAATGCAGGTACTAAATATACACCATTTGAATCTTTTACTTTTTTTGCAAAATATTCACTATCTGCAGCATCATTTATCATTTGCATTTCATCTCTTAACCATTGTATTGTTGCTCCACCCATAAATACACTACCTTCTAATGCATATTCAACTTTTCCATCTACTCCCCAAGCAATTGTTGTAAGTAATCCATTTTTAGAATTAATCATCTTTTCCCCAGTATTCATTAATACAAAACATCCTGTTCCATATGTATTTTTTACCATTCCTTTTTCATAACAAGCTTGTCCGAAAAGTGCTGCTTGTTGATCTCCTGCTATTCCAGCTATTGGAATTCTTACTCCTCCGCTTCCACCTAAATTTGCATATCCATAAATTTCACTTGATTGTTTTACTTCAGGAAGCATTGATTTAGGAATATTCAATTCTTTTAACATTTTTTCATCCCATTTTAATTCTTTTATGTTATATATTAATGTCCTTGAAGCATTTGAATAATCAGTTACATGCACTTTTCCATTTGTCAAATTCCAAATAAGCCATGTATCAATTGTACCAAATAATAGCTCTCCATTTTCAGCTTTTGCTCTTGCCCCTTCTACATTATCTAATATCCATTTTATCTTTGTTCCAGAAAAATATGCATCTAAAACAAGCCCTGTGTTTTCTCTTATATATTCTTCTACTCCATCTCTCTCTTTTAATTCTTCTACAATACTTGCAGTTCTTCTACATTGCCAAACTATTGCATTATATATTGGTTTCCCTGTATTTTTATCCCAAACAACTGTTGTTTCTCTTTGATTTGTTATTCCAATAGATGCTATCTCTTCTGCAGAAATTCCAGCTTTTTCTATTGCTTCTACCATTACACTTTTTTGAGTTGCCCATATTTCCATAGGATTATGTTCTACCCAACCTGCATTTGGATATATTTGTTCAAATTCTCTTTGTGCCACACTAACTATTTCCCCAGCTTTATTAAAAACAATTGCTCTCGAACTTGTTGTCCCTGCATCTAAAGATACCACATATTTTTTTCCCATTACTAAAATCCTCCCTTTTTTATGTTCAATTTTTTTCTTTGCGCAACTTTATGTTCGTTTCATCTTTGTTCTGAAATTATTTTTTCTACAAAAATTTTAAAATTATTTTAATTTTTACAGTTCCATCCAATAAATTTATACAAAAAAATACCACATAAAAAACACCTATTAATTAGGTTTTTTATGTGGCTCTCTTCATCTCTCGCCATTATTTAATTTTCACATATACCAAAGTTCTTTATTTGTTGTAGAAACTCCATCTGCTCCACTTTTTAAATTTTCTACTATATCTTCTTTTGTATTAACAAGTCCACCTGTAATAAGTGGTGTATTTGTATTTTTTGCAACCTGCTTTACTACACTAGGTATTATCCCTGGAAGCATCTCAATTGCATTCGGTTTTACATTTTTTATTATTTCATAACTTTTTTTTAATGATAATGAATCAACTATAAAAAAACGTTGAATTGTAAAAAAGCCTAAATCTTTTGCAGCTTTTATCAAACTACTTTTTGTTGTAATTATTCCATCTGGATTTATCTCATCTTTTATATATTTTAAAGCTGCTACACTTTTTGATAAACCATCAATTAAATCAATATGGACATATACAAGTTTTTTTGCATCTTTTATTTTTTTTACAGTTTCTTTAAGAGTGAACAATTCTCCATTTAATAAAAATATAATTTCTACAGGAGATTTCAAAACGTCTTCTAACATATTTTGATTTTTTATTGCTGCAATAATTGGATTGTCCTGAATTACCTCGTAGAATTTATTGCTCATATGTAGTTCCTTTCTTAGAAATAGTTTTAAAATAAATTATTTTCAAACTGTTTCTTAGCGTTGATATTTAAGTTATACCACACACTTTTACGTTTGTCAACTTAATTTCGATTATTTTTTTGTCTGCCGCGGTTTATTTTTGAACTTTTTCTCTTAAAATTTTGTGGATAATGTAATTTATGTTAATCTAACACCTGAAAAATAAAATGACTTTAGTTTCGCAATAGATTCAATTCGGACATATTTCTCATATTAAAAAATTATGTAATTTTTTATTTTTTCAAGTATAAAATATGGATAGTGTTAAGTTTTTGTAGAAAAAATAATTTCAGCACAAAGAAAGAAGAACACAAAGGAAAGCCCTTTTTGAAACCACGGGATAAAAACAGATTAACACCATTATTATATTTGAAGGTGTCCGCTAAGTTTATCCCATTCATACACAAGTAAAAATGATTTTGACATGGTCTCAGAATTTTCAATACCTCTTTATTGGGTTCACTTGTGCCCCTTTCGCGTTCTCTTTTCTTCGTGCTGAATCTTTTTCTTTATTATTTATCTTTAATCTAAATATCTTCTATCCTCTTACACTCCCATCCTACAAATACAACTATCCACTTCTTAACTTTCCCCAATTCCTCTAATTGTTTTACCTCTTCACTTTCTTCATATTTTTTTAATTGCTCTTTTCCTTCTCCTAACTTCTCTTCTATTAATTTATCTCCATATTTTTCATAATCACTTTTCTTTATATATTTTAATTCTATTATCCCATAATATCTCGGTTTTCCCATTACACCTTTTTTCAATATTATATCTATATATCCCTTTTCTACCTCTTCTTCTGTCTTTACATAATATATATTACTTCTATATAAAAACATTAGCATTATTATCTTTATATACTTCTCATCAAATTTTATAAAATCTCTATTGGATAATTTAAGTAATACTTCTTCTGTTAATTTTGTTAATTTATCTATCTTTCCATCTAATCCTATTTCTACTATTGCATCCTCTATATCATTATATTCTATCTCATATCCTAAGCTCTCATTTATTAGCTCTTGAAAATATTCAAAATATAGTTCTTTTATAACATAATTTGGTACTTTTACATATATCCTGCCTAATATATCAACTTTGCTTATTGATAAAAATCCCATATAAAATAATAATGATTTAAAATCTTCTATATTAAATTTACCACTTAAATTATATACTCTTGTTAAATTTAAAGATTGCTCCTCACCATTTATAAGTTTTTCTAGCACTTTTCTTCTATCTTCTGTTAGCTCTCCTCCAATTCTAAATAAATTCGCCATCTTTTTATAATCGCTCACTACATTGGAATCTACTAACTCTTCTTCTTCTCCTTTTCTTTGATAATTACTCACATAATACATTATCATTGTACTGTTGTATATATATTCTTTAGCTTTTCTATTAAATTTATATCCATCATAATAATTTTTTAATTTCTCCATATTTTGCTCTATATCATATTCTGGTAAAATATCTTCAAATAATTTCTTTACCTCACTTTTTGTGAAACCTAACATATTATTAAATTCTGATTCTACTGTTATATTTGTCGCTATATTAAAGCCACTTGTTAAACTATCTAATGTTATTGGCGTTACTCCTGTTATAAATATTCTATCCACTATTCCTGAGGCTGTTCTATCTTTTATCTCTTCATAAAATTTCCTTACAAATCCATTTTTACTTACTGCTTCTGAAAAAAAGTTATAATTAAATCCTAATATTTCGTTTGCAAAATGATCATATTCATCTATCAACAAATATATTTTTTTATCTAATATATCCTCCATATCTGTTAAAAATCTTTTTAATATTTCTGCTGATTTTCCTCCTTCTATTTTATGTTTTACTTTATATTTATTACAAAATTTTATTATACCATCTTTTACATTTTCTACAAATCCTATCTCCGTACTCTTTTCATCTCGTGTATCTATTCCTGAAAAACTAAATTTTAATATATAATAGCTATTCTTTAATCTTGTTGGATTTTCCCCTATATATAAATCTCTAAACAAATCCTCTTTATCCTTATTATTTATATCATAATAATTCTCTAATATTGATATTAATAGACTCTTCCCAAATCTTCTTGGCCTTAAAAATATCAAATAAGGTTCATTCATATTTTCTAATAGCTCTATATATTTTGTTTTGTCCACAAAATAATAATCTTCTTTTACTAATTTTTCAAAATTACTTATACCATATGGTATTCTCTTCCTCATCTCTTTTCGCCACCCTTTTAAAAAAATTGATAATTTAAAAAATATATATTGATAATTTTTTATCTTTTTAATTCAATATTCTTTAATTTTTCCCCACTAAGACTCTAAGCTCTCTAAGATACACTAAGAAATATTTTTTTTATCTTTATCTTTTCTTTGTGACCCCTTTGTGTTCTTCTTTCTTCGTGCTGAATCTTTTCCTTTTTATCTTATATTCATATTTTCTAATCTCTAAAATACAAATCTCGAGTATAAACTTTCCCTTCTACATCCTTTAATTCTTCATTCATTCTATTTACAACTATCACATCTGATATTTTTTTAAATTCTTCTAATTCTTTTATTACTTTTGAATAAAAAAATTCATTTTTCTTTAATGCTGGCTCATAAACAACAACTTCTATTCCTTTAGCCTTTATTCTCTTCATTATCCCTTGTATTGCCGAAGCTCTAAAATTATCTGAATTACTTTTCATGGTAAGTCTATATATCCTGTTCCTGCTATTCTTCTTTTCATTTTTTATTTGTGTGAATCAATACTATTTTTTTATCTATTTTTTATATTTATACAAGGCAATTCCAACTCTATCAATATGTTCTAATAAATCTATATTTTTTATTTTATCATAAATTATAATATCTATTTCGTAAGGTAGATCTAATTCATCTATTTTTAATAATAGTTTATTTAAATCAACTAAATTTAAATTTTTTCCTTTTATTGCTAAATCAATATCTGATCCATTTTTAAAATTTCCTTTTGCTCTTGATCCAAAAAGTATGACTTCTTTTATTTTATCATTTTCTTGAAATATTTCAAATAACTCTTCTATAATTTTTTCTCTTAATCCATACTTCATAATTGCTCCTATTCTTCTCTTTCTAATTCTGTCATTTTATTTAAAAACAAATTGAATTCATTAAAATAACTAGATTTTATTACTTCAACAATATCATCTGCTCTAGTTTCATCATAAGTGTGACTGCTTAAATTTCTACTTTTTATCATCTGCATCCAAACTTCTCCATTTTCTATTAAGGAATGGCTTAAAAATAACATTCCCATTTTGTTATAAAATACGCAATATTTTAAGCATTTTTATAACAAAATATGAGAACATTATTTTTTAAACGTTCCTAAATTAAATTTAAAAGCTTCTTTTACAGCATCCCTTGAACCATAAATATTTTGATTTCCTTTTGATTCTAAAAAATCTTTAAGAACTTTCCAAGATAATTCGTGTGTATATTCAAAAGCTTGAATTAAACCTTGTTTTTCTAAATTTGATAATTCTCTTTTTTTTGTTAACTCTACTGCATCTTTTAATTGTTCAAAAGCTCTTTTGAAATTAGAAAATCTTTGAATCCATCTTATATCTTTATTTTCCATAAATTACACCCCATCTGTTTATACTTTTTAATATAATTGCCAACTTATAAGCTAGTTTAATTTTACTATTATTTTATATTTTTTTATATTTCTTTCCTTTATTCGTGTCCTATTTATAAATATTCGTGGCTAAAATTCTACTCCACTTTCAACAAACTCTCTAAATGTTTGTAATTTCATATCTTTTTCTGACAAACTTAGTTCTTCTTCTTTTATTCCATACTTCTCTAATTCCCAATCTATTCCTACCTCTTTATCATTCCATACTATTCCACTATCATATTCCGGTGCATAATAATCTGTACATTTATATTGAAATTCTGTATTATCTTCTAATGTTATAAATCCATGAGCGAATCCCTCTGGTACATAAAACATCCTTTTATTTCCTGCTGTTAATAATACACTATCCCATTTCCCAAATGTTTCACTATCTCTTCTTAAGTCTACTGCTACATCTAATACACTTCCTGCTATTACTCTTACTAATTTCCCTTGTGTATGTTTTGTCTGAAAATGTAATCCTCTCAATACTCCTTTTTTAGATTTAGAATGATTATCCTGTACAAATTCCATTGTTAAACCTATTTCTTCAAAATCTCTTTTACTATAACTTTCCATAAAAAAACCTCTACTATCTCCAAATATTGTAGATTCAATTATTACTAATCCATCTATCCCTGTTTCTATTTTTTTAAATTTATTCATAAAAACCTCCACTTGTAATTAAAAATAAAATCTTTTAAAACTTTCAACGCAGAGCCAGTAGAGTAAAAGCTGGTAACTGATAACAATTACCAGACAGTCCTCATCAAACCGTACGTGAGGTTTTCCCTCATACGGCTTTCCTATAGATTTCATCTCAAGCATTCACAAGTTGTCATTAATAAGCTGTTGGTTCTATTAGTCCATATTTATTCACTAATATTTTATATGCTCCTTTGCTATAGAGCTTGCTTGCCCTCTGACTTTTCCTTTTATAGTATCTACTTAACTTTTGAAATAAGTACCACCTTAGATTTCTCTTTGCTTTATTGGGGTAACTTATCCCTTCTATTGTATGATAATTTATCCAGCCTCTTACCTTCATATTTATATCTATCGATACTATTTCTGGCGGTAAATGGCCATTGTTTTTCAAATACTCATCTATTTTTTCTCTGATTTTCTTTTCTGATTTTTTACTCGGCACTATATTTAAATATTTTTCTTGTGAATTGTATAAACTTTTATCTCTTCTAAATGTAAATCCTAAAAAATCAAAACTTTCATCTCTTATATTCACTTTGTGCGTTTTATCTGTATTTAATTTTAACTCCATCTTCTCCAGTATTTCTTTTAATTCCTTTGTTACATCCTCTGGTATTTTCTTCCCCATTAATACAAAGTCATCTGCATATCTTACTATTTTTATTCCATAATTCTTAAACTGTTCCAACACTTTTACCATTTTATCTAACATATCTAAATATATATTTGCTAATAATGGCGATATTACTCCTCCTTGTGGGGTTCCTACTTTGTTTTTCTTACCTCCACTTAAATTATTATCTTCATCTTTTACAGGAGCTTTTAAAAATTTCTTTATTAGTCTTAAAACGTGTTTATCACTTATTCGTCTTCCTACTAATTTCATCAATTTTGTGTGTGGTATTGTATCAAAATATGAACTTAGGTCTGCATCCAATATCTCCTGCTTTCCTTCTTTTATATTCTTTCTTATCTCTTTTATTGCTCCAGAAGCTCCTCTCTTTGGTCTAACTCCATATGAACTCCCTTCAAAATCTGCTTCAAATATTGGCTCTATTACTATTTTACAAGACATTTGTACTACTCTATCTCTTATCGTTGGTATTCCCAGTGGTCTAGTCTTTCCATTCCATTTAGGTATATTTACTCTTAATACTGGTGATGGTATATAGCTCTTTCTTTTTAGGTCATTATGCAGTTCGTCTATAAATTCATTTATTCCTTTAGACTCTATTATTTCAAATGTTTCTCCATCTATTCCAGGACTTCCTTTTTTCTGTTTCACTCTTATATAGGCTTCATATAGAAATCTCTTTGACATTATTTTATCATACAATATGTAGAATCTATATTCCTTCTCTTGTTTGGCTTTTTGATATATCTTCTTCTGAAAGTCTCGTATTCTTTTCTCATCTCGCTGTAGCACGCTACTTGAAATAGGTTGCTTTTCTAGGTTATTTTCCAATTTGCAAATACTCCTTCCTTCTAAAGTTTTTTCTATAGCAATGTTCCTTCGCTTCTCCTGAGTTATGTTGTCTCAGGTATCATCACTACTATGAACATCTCCGACTTCTTGTTATTCCAATATATCTTTCCAAATTATTCGTTATAATATATTGTTTAGGTAGCTATCCTTAATTAACAAGACCTCTCAAGTTCCCATATTATCCTTTTATATCCACGCCATTCCTTTTAACCCCGACAGTTCCGCTTTGTTTTGCCATTTATTTTCCAAAGCTGGTGGCAGGTTTCACCCACTCCGAGAGGCTGACCAACTGTTACCTTACGGCTTAGATACCTGCTTCTATAGGCTTCATAAATAATGTCGCCATTATTTATGCTATATCTGCTTCTACCTGAAATGGCATAAATTAGGTAGGTTGGACTTTCACCAACTAGATAATACAGATTTAGCTTGACGCTCCAGAGGAATCAGAGAAAACCTTTTTCATTAACTCTACTCTTATATCCTTTATTTTTTCCCTTCCTCTGCGTTCCTCTGATATCTCCGCGACTCTGCGTTGAATCTTTTATATTTTATCTTTACTTTTATGTCAAGTAGGTAAGAGGAATTTCACCTCGAACCTCTCACGGAACCGTACTTGATACTCTCGCATCATACGGATCTTCATATCCTTAAATTCTCACGAATTTTAATATCGTCCTTTCGTTCCTCTCTTGCGATTGACTCCATTATTATATTTGAATATGTTAGCCCCTTCGCTCCATTATCATTACAATAACTTCTTCACTACTACGAACTAATCCGCCCCAGATAGAATCATCGCTACTTTCGACCTCGTGGGGTCTCCACTTGTATCTTTTCACTTAGCATTTCCTATCTGGTTCACAAGTTCCATTGAAAAGCCTAAATTAAAGTCTTGCCCCCTATATACCGTATGCCACTTAGCCAATAAACAGGTGTTCGCTAAGTTTATCCCATTCATACAAAGGTGAGAATGGTTTTGACATAATCTCAAAAGTTTCGATACCTCATCGGTGGGTTCACTTCCGTTCAACTCTTTAATTCTTACCTGACATACTTTTGTATGCCTTTTCCCTAACCGTTCAACACCATATCCCTTAGAATACAGCACCGTAGGGCGGTTTGAAACCTCCTCCTGTAAAGCGATTTCGGTAGACCTACTACCATCTTTTCAACAGCATTTACTCAAAGTTTTCCCTCTTTCTTGTTATCAATTTTAGGTTCAAAGTTCGCTCATCGCTCCTTTGAATAGTATTTTACTATCTTTTCCAATATCAAACTTCTTGGTAACTTCATTTTATACTCAAGATTTTAGAAAGAAGTTTCACTTCTTTCATTCTTGTCACACCTTTGACTCTTCTTTTCTTTCTTTTTCCTTTGCCATAATTATATATATATCTTGTTTTCCTCTTTAAATGGTTTTCAAAATCTTTTTCTTGCCTTCCTCTGCGTTCCTCCGATATCTCTGCGACTCTGCGTTGAATCTTTTATATTTCATTTCCCTATTTTTAAAATTTAACGCATCTACTTTACCAACTCCATTAAATACTTCCCATAATGCGTCTTCATTAGCGATTCAGCTAATTCCTCTACTTTTTCTTTACTTATCCATCCATTATTATATGCTATCTCTTCTGGACAAGCTACCATTACTCCTTGCCTTTTCTGTACTGTACTTACAAAGTTTGCTGCATCTAATAATCCGTCATGTGTTCCCGTATCTAGCCATGCCATTCCACGTCCAAAGCTTATTACATTTAATGTTTCTTCTTTTAAATACATTTCATTAAGAGTTGTTATTTCTAATTCTCCTCTTACACTTGGTTTTACTTGTTTTGCTTTTTCTACTACTGTATTATCATAAAAATATAATCCTGGTATTGCAAAATTTGATTTTGGATTTTCTGGTTTTTCTTCTAATGAAATAGCTTTTCCGTTTTCATCAAATTCTACTACTCCAAAAGATTTTGGATTTTTTACAGGATATCCAAATATAGTAGCACCTTTTTCTCTTTTAGCTGCTTCTCTTACCATTCCTGTAAGCCCATGTCCATAAAATATATTATCTCCAAGTACTAATGCACAAGCATCATTACCAATGAACTTTTCTCCAATTAAAAATGCTTCTGCAAGACCATTCGGATGTTCTTGTACTTTATATTCAAAATGTACTCCAAAATCTTCTCCACTACCTAATAATTCCTCAAATACAGGTAAATCTCTAGGAGTAGATATAATTAAAATATCCTTTATCCCTGCAAGCATTAGCACAGATAAAGGATAATATATCATTGGTTTATCGTAAATAGGTGTTATTTGTTTTGATATTGCTTTAGTAACTGGATATAGGCGAGTACCGCTGCCTCCAGCTAAAATAATTCCCTTCATTTTTCAATAGTCTCCTTTATATTCTATTATTTTATCATTTAATTATAGCACTTTTATTTTAAAATTTCATTAAAAAAGACAGAACACCTATCTTTTATTTATCAAATATTTCTAATAAGTTATTAATTAATATATATTTTTTTTTTAACCTTTCATTAATACTATGCCCTGTTGTTATTAAATAATTATTTAATATTCCAGCTCTTTCTCCAGCTATTATATCACTCTCTTTATCTCCAACTAATATCGAATTTTTTATATCTATATCAAATTCTTCTATCGCTTCTAAAATCATTCCCGGATTCGGCTTTCTTCTAATGCTATCACTTTTATATTTTCCAATTCCTTTATCAGGATGAGAAAACTCATAATATACTTTTGTTATTTCTATCTCATCTTTTTCTAATTCTTTCAACATCCAATCATTTAATAAAAAAAATTCTTCCGCTGTATAATAACCTCTTCCTACTCCTGCTTGATTTGTTATTATTATAATTATATAGCCTTTATCTCTAAATTTTTTTATTCCTTCTTTTATTCCTTCTATAAATTTAAATTCTTCTATTTTATATAAATAATTAACTTCATTATTTATAACTCCATCTCTATCTAAAAACAAAGCTTTTTTCATATTTTCTGCTCCAATTCTTTTTGAGCTTTATTATAATCTTCAGGAATACCAATATCTATAAAATATGTATCACTTTTATATGCTATAAAATTATCTTTATTAACGTTTTTTTCCATTATATCTTTTTCAAAAGAAAACACTTTTGGCAAATCTAAACTATTTATATATTCTTTATTAAGGATATATATTCCACCATTAATATTCCCTTTTTTACTTTTTTCTTTTTCAGTAAACTTCTCAATTTTATTATTATTATCTATTACTTTACCATAACGTTCGAAATTTTTCATTGGTTTTACTGCTATAGTTAAATCTGCATTATTTTTTATATGAAACTGATACATCTCATTTAAATCTACATAAAAAAATGTATCTCCATTTATTATAAAGGATTCTTTTTCATCAATAAATTTAAATGCTTGATTTATCGCCCCACCTGTACCTAATTGTTCTTCTTCAATTGAATACTCGATATCTATTCCTAAATATTTATTTCCATATCTATGTTTTATTATTTCATTTTTATAACCTACTGCCAATATTACTTTTTTTATATTATTTTTTTTTAAATAAAAAAATATATAATCTAGAAATGGCTTATTTCCAATAGGTGCCATTGGTTTTGGTACATTATTTACTACACTTCTCAATCTTGTTCCTAATCCTCCAGCTAACACTATTGCTTCCATTACCCTTTCTCCTTTTTAAATATTTCTTTTTCAACTATAGCACATATAATATGTTCTATCATTAAATGACTTTCTTGTATTCTTGGTGTTTCTATAGAAGGAATTTTTATCATATACTCACATAAATCATCCATTTTACACTCTTTACTTCCTGTTAATCCTATTGAAATAATTCCTTTTTCTTTACATACTTTTAAAGCTTCTATTATATTTTTTGAATTTCCTGATGTTGAAATTGCAAAAAATATATCTCCTTTATTTCCATTCGCTTCTAATTGTCTTGCAAATACCCTCTCATATCCATAATCATTTCCTATTGCTGTTAATATAGATGTGTCTGTTGTTAATGCTAAAGACGCTAAACCTGGTCTATCAAAATAAAACCTACTTACAAATTCTCCAGCCATATGTTGAGCATCTGCTGCACTTCCTCCATTTCCAGCAATAATTGTTTTTTTCCCCTTTCGATATGCTTCTACTGTTAAATTTGAAACTTCTATTATTTTATTTAATATCTCTTTATTTTCTAATATATATTTTTTTACTTCTATTGAATTATAAATTTGTTTTTCTATATAATTATACATCATTTTTCCTCCTATTTTATAGTCCATGCCATGGTTCCTTCTTCTACAAAATTTGGATCAAATACTTTTCCTTCTTTTTTTTCAAAAGCCTCTATTAGCTGAAGTTTATCTTCGGGATTTACTATAAACATAAAAAATCCTCCTCCTCCTGCTCCTGATATTTTCCCAGAAATTGCACCATTTTGCATAGCATATTCATATATTTCATCTAAATTATTATTAGAAATTACCTTTGCCATTTTTTTCTTCTCTAACCACGAATCTCTTAATATTTGTGCAAACCAAGATATATCTCCTTTTAAAATTGATTCTTTCATTTCAAGTGCTTTTTCTTTTAATTTAAACATAGCATCCAAGCTTATACTCTTTTTTTTATTTGTATTTTTTATTTGTTCATCTATAATATTTGCAGAATCTCTTGATTGCCCTGTATAATACAATACCATTGAAGCTTGTAATTCATTTTTTATCCATCTTTTTATTCTTAATGGATTAACTATTACTTTTTCTTTATAAAATTCCATAAAATTAAATCCACCAAATGTAGCTGCATACTGATCTTGTTTTCCTCCACTTAACCCAATATCTTCTCTTTCTATCTCATAAGCAAGATGAGCAATATCATATTCTCCTAATGGTAAATTTAACCATTCTACAAATGCTTTTATTATTGCAACTACCATTGTTGAAGAAGATCCTAATCCAGAACCAGCTGGAGCATCTGAAAATGTAATTAATCTACAACTTAGAGATTTCCCATTATTAAAATCTTTAATTATTCTATTATATACACCTTTATGTAAATCTAATGTTCCATTTAATGCTATTATATTTACTTCATTAATAGTAAAAATTTCATTTCTATCCTTTGCTATAAATTCAATTTTCCCATTTTGAAGTGGTTCTAAAATACAATAAGCATACATATCGATAGTAGCATTTAATACATAACCTCCATAAGTATCGCTAAAAGGAGATACATCCGTTCCTCCTCCTGCTAATCCTAATCTTAATGGTGCCTTTGATCTAATTTTCATACTCTCCCCCCCTTTTAAAAAATAGCTTCTATTTCTTTTTCTAATAATTTTAAATCAAATAAATTTGATAATTCATATGATTTTTTTGCATAACTATTCGCTAATTCAAAATTTGAAATAATTTTATTTAATATTTTTATAAATTCAGAAGAATTTTTATATGTTATTATTTCATTAATCATCTCTTTATTATATTTTTCTTTTATAAATACTTTATATGGATATGCAGAAAATTCAGAAGAAATTGCTGGTCTTCCATTTACAAAAGCATCTAAAATTTTATTTTGCATACCTGCTCCAACATTAACTGGACAAAGCACTCCATAAGAGTCTATCATTTCCTTATTACAATTATCTACAAATCCTAAATAATTTATATTTTTTAATTTTTCTATCTCATCAATATATTTTTTATCTAAACTTCCACCTATTATATCTATAGAAAAGTTACTCTCTTCTATTCCTTTTTTATTTTCAAGAATATACTCTATTGCTCTTACATTAGGAAAATAACTATACTTTCCAATTAATATAAATCTTTTTTTTGTATTTTCATCTATTGAAATAAATTTTTCTAATTTAGGTTTTAAAATTGGTATTGTTATACAATTATTAATACTTAAATATTCAACATCTATTGTGTTATGAAAAATACCTTTATAAATATTTTTTGATAATTCTTTTTCATATTTTTTTATTAATGGAAATTCTATTGTAAACAATATTTTTTTTAAATTTCCTACATAATCTTTTGATTTTTCATAATTTCTTGCTATTGAATCAGCATATAAAACAATAGATTTTTTCAAATACTCTTTTGGTAATAATCCTGTTAATCTTATTGTATGTACAAATATTTTATCGTAATTTTCAAATCTTATACTTTTATTTAAAGTCCTTTTGATAAAGATATTTGAAAAATATCCTAATTGCATTGGTTTTAACTGCAATAATGTAATTAATGAACCAATTATTCTATGAATTTTATCTACTTTTATTATTTCTATATTTTTTATATTCATAAATTGTTTTTTTATATCTTTTATTTTCTCTTTATAATTCCCTAACAATTCATCATCAAAGCATATTAGATCTATTTCATATCCTAATTTATTCATTGTTTTTAAATAATTATACATTGTTATTTTTTCTCCTCCATTTGCTGGAAATGGTATTCTCATTGATAAAACAAGTATTCTCATAAAAAATGTCTCCTATCTTTTTATTTTTAATATTAATTTTTTTATATAATTTTTATAATAAACTGAAAATATCAATATATTTTCTAGCATTTTACTTATCTTAAATAAATTACAAATTTCTTTTAAACTTTCTATATAATATTTATCATACGTCTTACTCTCTTTTCTAGGAGGATGGTAATGTAATACATTTATACTATTATCAAAATAAATATCCCACTTATTTTTTTCCGCTATTAAGCCAAATATTAATTCTTCTCCATATAAAAATATATTATTAAAATAATTTTCTAAAGATATATATTTTTTTGCATCTACCATATAAGCAGAACCTTCTACTGTAAATACTTTTCCACTTTTTTTAGCTAATTTAGTTTGTTTCTTTCTTAAAAAAATATAGCTAATTGGAAATAAAAAATTATATATTATTTCTTTATAAAAACTAAATTTAGGTTTTGGACTAGATACATCCTTATAACCTGGAATTTTTATTTTAGGTCCGACTATAAAATCTTTTTCTGTTTTAAAATAACATAATAATTTTTCTATTATTTTATTCCAAGCATTAGAACCTACATCTGGATTTAAAATCAAAATGTTATTTATATTATGATTGTTAAATAAATATTTTACTCCAACTAAATTCCCTTTGTAATAACCTAGGTTCATATTATTAAAAATATATTTTATTTTATCTCTATTTTTTTCTTCTAATTTTAATAAATTACCATCCATTTTCTCAGAATTATCTAAAATAACTATAAAAATTTCTTCTATATTATACAATTCTTCAACCAATTTTAAAATATCTTCACTACTATTATAATTAAGTAATACAACACCTATTTTCAATTTTTCATCCCCTTTTAAACTGTAAGTAATTTACAACTAAAAACATACTTAAATTAATCATAATTAGAAATAACACATTAATTCTTCTAATTTTTTTCTCCTCTATCTTTCTCCCTAATGCAATTATGGTTCCCGTTATATACATTGGATATCTTAATCTTGGCTCTGCATTTCCTAAATATATTATTACATAGACTAAAACAAATGAAAATGAAAACAGAATTAATAAATATATTTCTTGATATCGTTTTCTATTAAAAGACATCACTATATTGTAAAAAATATTATACATAATTAACCACCAGATACAACTTCCTGATATAGCTAATATCTTATATACAATTGCATCTTTAGAAAACAAAATTCCTATTGGAATCGGTAATAATATAAATCTAATAATTCCTACAATTATCTTTTTATATAATGGAGCATTTATATATTGTAATACAATTGTACTCCCAAATTTTTCTGCATCATTTAATGCAGTCAAATTTGCTACTCTAATTGTAGTATCTACTTGTTCTTTAAAAATAAAATAAAATACTCCTATAAATATAATACCTAAAATTATAAAATATTTTTCTTTTTTTATAATTTTGTTTGGATCAATTTTTTTTATTTGATTTTGTAATAATAACAAAAAAAACATTAAGTAAGTTGAATAAGGTCTAATATAATTCATAAATATTAATAATAGAAAAATAACTAAAAAATTTCCCCTTTTCTTATTTAGAAATTGATAATAAATTTCTAAAACTAGATAGAATAGAAGTACATCTTTTAAAATTCTAATGTTAGTATATATTAAAAATCCATTTATGCTAAGCATAAACATAATTAAATTAATTCTACTATTTTTAAATTTAAATTCTTTCAATAGCCAATAAATAATATATAAAATATTTAAATATATTGAAATATTTACAATTGAAATAATTAATGGTATTTTTATAAAACTTGTATACAAAATTAAAAAACAAAATACAATATAACCTCCTGCAAAACTATTTAATTGATGAAAGAAATCTTGTGGATTTTTTACTAAGTCTATTGCATTTTCAAAATAAAATAAATCATCACTTCCTAAAACACCATATACATTACCTGCTTTGCTATTAATAGTAAAAAATATTAAAAAAATACAGTTAATAATAAAACTAAAAATTAATGTATATATTATAGTTCTTTTTTTATCTTTCGACACTCTATAAAGTAATAATAATAAAAACCCAATAAATACAATCATTTTCTACCCTTTCAAATATATTTTTTTATTTTTTCTAATTCTTTTTCACCATTAATACAACAAATTACATGTTTTTTTCTTCTATCATATTTTTTCCAATCTTCAAATGAATTTAAAATTATTATTTCTCCATTTTCAAAATCATTTTTTCTTAAATCATTTTTTTTTATAGCCTTTTTCAAATCATAATAATGTAAGTGATAAATTTTTATATCATCAACTATTTTATAATTAAATCTTATTAAAAAATTAAAAATTTTAGAACTTATTCTTTTAAGATTGTTTCCATTGAATCCTCCTAAAACTTTAAATCCTTTATAAGATAAATAATTGTGAAGTCCATTTATATCAGAACTTTTAAATCTTATTTTTTTTATATTTTTTATTATCCTAAATTGTAATTCAGGAGTCCAAACTCTATCATCAAAAGTATTTACTCTAATATTATTACCCCAAAAATGAATTCTACTAGTAACTATTGCTTTTAATTTTTTCTTTAAAATCAATACTAATTCTTTCATCTGCATCAATATAAAGAATACAATCTGAAGTACTCAAATCCATCATCAAATTTCTTCTATCTCTTTCTCGAAATCCTAGCTTATACTCTGAATTTCTAGGTTGTTTCCATCTAATTGCTCTAATATGTTCATATTCTTCTTCATATTCTTGCAATTTTTCATAAGTTCCATCTGTTGAACCGCCATCAAGAAATATTATTTCATCTACTTTCGCATCTAATAAATTTTTTATTAATCCATCTATGTGTTTAATTTCATTTAAAACTAAAGTATTTGAAGAAATTGTAACTGACATGTAATACCCCCTATAATTTTTTTATTATTTTTAAATAATCTCTATTTTGAAATTCTCTAGAAAAAAGCTCTATTTCATTAATATTATTTTCTTTATTTTTAAAATCCAATATTTTTTTAAAGGCATTATAAATATCTATTTCATCATTAGGTACAGCTATTCCAAGATTTTTTTCTCTAATTAATTTTGAAACTATTGATTTATCCGAAGAAATAGAAAATATCTTTTTCCCACTTCTCAAATAATCAAAAAATTTCCCTGCAATTAATAATTCTGATGATTTATCTTCTAATGTATGTATATTTAATAATATATCACTTTTTTTCATTTCCAACATAGCATCTCTTGGGGGAATTTTTCCTATGAAATCTATCTCAGAATATTTTTTTATCAATTCTAATACCAGTGACGTTTTATTTACACCTATAAATCTAATTTTATACTTTTCCTTTTCTTTCTCTAACTTCTCATATGCTTTAAAAAAATTAGTAGTATCCCGAAATCCTCCTTGTTTAAAATCTATATTTCCTAAATAAGAAATAACTATTTTATCTGTTTTAATTTTATTTTCTTCAAATGAATTTATTTTTTCCCAATCTTCTTCACTGTATCCATTATAAATAGCATCAATTTTATCTATTCCTATTCCAAACTTCTTAATTTTTTCTTTCTTTGCATTATCTGTAGCAACTACAATTTTATCTACCTTTTTCAAGTGTTTTTTTTCTATATAGAGTGCTATTCCTTTATTTTCATTCCACGTATTCCAAGGATCTCTAAAATCTAAAATAATCTTAATATTACTATTTATTTTCTTTATATCATTAACTAAATAATATAAAGAAAAAGGGGGACCACTTATTATTATCTTATTGATTTTTTCTTTTTTTATATATTGAATAATATTTTTTTTATTTTTTATATACCATAAAAAACCTAATAATCCCATTCCAGGAAATGGATCATTAAAATAAATTTTGTCAAATTTTTTAAAAATATTTTTTATTAAATCTCTTGCTGTAATACTTTTTTTTGATTTTTTATTTTTCTCATTATTTTCACTAGGAAAATACTCAATCTTAAAATTTATTTCCTTATTAAAATTATCTATATAATTTTTTTTTGAAGCTATCATATGAACTTCCATATCACTTTTTTTATTTAAATACTCTCCTAAATAGTACATTCTCTGACAGTTTCCCCAAGCATTTGAATATGGTATCATATCATATGTTATTATTAATAATTTATCCATTTATTACTCCTATTTTTTTATTAAAATTTCTTTGTCAACCCTATACAATCAAAAATATAGCTTTTTCTTTTTATCTTATCTATATTCTCAATAAATTCCTTATGAGCTAAAGTAATAACTATATAATCAACTTTATTCAAAAGATTTTCAAGTGACAAATTTTTTATTCCATTTATTTCATTTGAAATTATATTTGGTTCGCATGCATAAATATCATAATCTTTTTCTTTTAATGTTAATGCAATCTCCATTGAGGGACTTTCTCTTAAATCATCAATATCAGGTTTATATGCTAATCCCAATATACCTATTTTTTTATTCTTATTAAAATCTAATTCTTTTTCAACTTTATCAACTATCCATTGTGGTTTATAATCATTAATTAATCTCGCTTCTCTTATTACATTTGCTTCTTGTTGAAATTGTTCTACTATAAACCAAGGATCTACAGCTAAACAATGTCCGCCAACACCTGCTCCAGGCGTAAGTATATTCACCCTAGGGTGTTTATTAGATAATTTAATAAGTTCAAATACATTTATTCCCAACTTATCACAAATCACTGATAATTCATTTGCAAAAGCAATATTAACATCCCTATATGTATTTTCTACAAGCTTAGCCATTTCTGCCGTTATATCATCAGTTATATATATTTCTCCTTTTTTCACAATTTCTTTATATATTTCTTTTGCTAAATTTCCTGCTTCTTTTTTTTCAGCTCCTATAATTCTATCATTATGTTCTAATTCATATAATATTTTACCTGGTAAAACTCTTTCTGGACAATGACATGTTAAAAATTTATCTCTAGATAATCCACTATTTTCCTCTAATATATCTGTCATAATTTTAGTCGTTTTTGGTGGAACTGTTGATTCTAATATCACTAAATTTCCTGGTTCTAAAACTTCAGCTACCATTTTAGAAGCTGATTCTACATATGATAAATCAGCTATTTTTTTATTTTCATTTTTCTTAAAAGGTGTTGGAACAGCAATTATATATACATCTGATTTTTCTAGTTTAGCCGTAACTTTTAAATTCCCACTCTGTAATGCTTCTTCATAAGCTTCTTGTAAGTCTGGTTCTACAATATGAATTTTTCCTAATTTTAAAGTTTCTATTACATTTTTATTAATATCAAATCCAACGACTTTAAATCCAGCTCTTGCAAAAGTAATCCCAGTAGGTAGTCCAATATATCCCATGCCAATAATTGTAATTTTTAAACCTTTTATATTTTTCATATTTCAATCACTCTCCATTATTTTTTATATAAATTCAATTATTCTCTTACACGCATTTCCATCTCCATATGGATTATGTGCTTTTGACATTTTATCATATTCTTCTTTATTAGTTAATAATTCTTCTACTTCTTCTATAATTTTATTAAAATTTGTTCCTACTAATTTTACTGTTCCTACTTCTATAGCCTCTGGTCTTTCAGTTGTATTTCTCATTACAAGTACTGGCTTTCCAAGACTTGGAGCTTCTTCTTGTATTCCACCACTATCAGTTAAAATTAAATATGATTTATTCATTAAATAAATAAATGACTCATATTCTAATGGTTCTATTAAGTAAACATTATCTATTTCTTTTAAAATTTCATTTACAGGTTTTCTAACATTTGGATTTAAATGCACCGGATAAACGATGTCAATATCTTTATTTTTATCTGCTATTTCTTTTAACGCTTTACAAATATTTAAAAATCCCTCTCCAAAATTTTCTCTTCTATGTCCTGTTACTAATATCATTTTTCTATTTGATATTATATAACCACTATTTTTTATAATGTTATTTAATTTTTCTTTTAACTCTCTATTTTTTTCAATTTTATCTAATACTAAATATAAAGCATCAATTACTGTATTTCCTGTAACAAATATACTTTTTTCATTAATTCCTTCTTTTTTTAAATTATTTGCACTAGTTTCTGTTGGTGAAAAATGATATTCTGCAATACTTCCTATAAGTTTTCTATTCATTTCTTCAGGAAAAGGAGAGTAAATATTTCCTGTTCTAAGCCCAGCTTCTACATGTCCGACTGGTATTTGCTTATAATATGCTGCTAAAGCACTTGCAAAACCTGTTGTAGTATCACCATGTACTAAAACTAAATCTGGTTTAAATTCATCTAATACAGGCTTTATCTCTAACAAAACTCTTGATGTAATATCATATAAATCTTGTCCTTGTTTCATAATATCTAAATCATAATCTGGCTTTATATCAAATATATTCAATACTTGATCTAACATTTCTCTATGTTGAGCTGTTACACATACTTTCATATCAAATTTATCTTTATTTTTTTGAAATCCTTTGACTAATGGAGCCATTTTTATCGCTTCTGGTCTAGTCCCAAATATAATTAAAACTTTCAATTTTTTTACCTCCCTAATTTCAATTCATTAAATAACTTCTCTCTTTGTTTCAATGGAGTATAAGTATACGAAATTTTTTTAGCTTTTTCAGTATACTTTTGGATTAGAGCCTTATCATCAAATAATTTAGTAACTATTCGAATTAAATCTTCAAAATTTTCATATACTAAAGCTATTTTTTCTATTTCCTTCATAACTTTAATCTCTTTAGGCAATATTACAGGTAATGAATATCTTATAGCTGCAAATGAAACTCCTGTTTCTTTAGTTATACCATATTCCTCTAAAACTCCATCCATTTCTATTTGTTTTATAATAGGGGCTAATAAAATATCAGCTTTTCTCATATATTCATCAAAAACTTCTTCAGAAACATATTCTTCAAACAAAATAACTTCTTTAAACTTCTTAAATTTTTCTAATAATATTTCTTCCTCAAAATCTTTTTTTACTCTTCCTAATAAAATTAATTCAAATTTAAAATTTTTGATATTTTTTAACAAATTATAAATGTCATAATAATTTCTTCTTTTCAAATCAAAAGTTCCTGGAATAATAATCTTAATTTTGTTATTCATATCATTCAAACATTTAATATTTTCATATATCGAAAATGGAATTCCTGTAATAGGTTTATTAATATTTTTTTTCATCAAATATTTTTCTAAATATATTTTTAAATTTTCACCATATACATTATATGAGTTAGCTCTATAAAATGCTATTCTCCTTATAATTGTTCTTAACAATCTCTTAATTTTTAATTTTCTACTGCATTTTATAAAAATATTAATATTATGAAGTGTTAAATTTATTTTTATATTTTTATTAACAGTAATAAAAAAATAAAAATTTAGTAACCAATTTTCTTGAAGAGTATTAAAAAAAACATAATCATATTTCTTATTATTTAAAGTTTTTATTACTTTTTTATAGTATTTATATTTATTATCAAAATCATTTAATACTATCCAATTAAAATTACTATTATTTAATACTCCTTCTTTTTCCATACTTTTTTTTAAAAATTTACTTACATAAAAATCAACTCTATCATTTTCAAAAATTTTACATTGCGAATATAAATATGTATAGTGATAATTACTTATATCAAAAATTGCTATTTTCATTCTATTCACCTAACCAATCCTTTATATAATTTTAAAAAATACATAATCTCTTTAATTTTGTATTTTAAATAACTTCTAATAGGAAGCTCTTTTTTATTTAAATAAATAGCCTCTTTATATTTTTCACTAAAACAATTAACTCTAAATTTTCTTCCGTTTTCTAAAATGTATAATTTTTCATATTCAATTTTTTTCATTCTATTCGCTGAATATCCACTTGGATATTTCCCAAATTGACTTGGATCTTTAAATGATTTTAAATTATTTTTTTTATATAATAAACTAAAAATAGATTGATCATGTCTATGTTCAATAAAGTCTTCTCTTTGTTCAATCCTTTTATCAAATTTATCAGTCAAATTTATTTCATTACAACTATATTCTAAAAATTTCTCAAAGAACTTTACACTAAAATCTGTTTTTTTTATTAACATAAAAGAAGCTAAAATTTGGTTACTATTATAATATTTATCATTATCACAATCCATATTTATAAACAATTCTTTTTTTGTCCATTGGGATTCTATTAAAGGTAATTCAAACCCCATAATATCTTGATTTGAATTTTTAAGTTCTTCAATTAAAATATCAACCTTTTTTAAAAAAAATGCTCCCGCATCAGAATAAAATAAATAATCTCCATTATTTATTTTATTTAATGTTTTTAATATAAAATATGGCTTCCAAAGCCAATATCCACCACCTCTTTTTTGAGATAAAATATTTTTATTTTTATTGTAAAATTCATAATCTATATCATTTGGGGTATAACCCATTATTTTATCAAAATTACCATTCATTTTTGCCATTATTAGTGCAAATTTTTTTTGTTTTAAAAATTTTTCATCTCCATAGGTTGTAAAAAATTTCATAACTTTACCCACCCTTCAGAAACAATATCTATTTTTTTATAATCATTAAACCATTTATTAGGAGCTATAACTATTTTGTCTGGATTTTTATTTAGCCATGCTACCCACCAACTAAATGTACTATTAGCAATAATGTTGTTTTTACATTGACTCATTAAATACATATCTTTATAACTTTCAAAACCTTTATTCCATTCAATAAAATAAATCTCTTTATTATTAAAATTTATATTCTCTTTTACCCAATTTATTTCATCAGAAAAAATAAAAAAAATGGGGTTTTCTATTTTTTTTGATATTATTTTAATTGCATTTTCATAATAATTTTTATCACAAATATTCCCAAGAATTCTTTTATATTTTGGATTACTATAATAATCTCCTCTTCTAATATGAATACTCACAGAATTAGAATTTTTTATTTTTATTAATACTTCATTATTTTTTATATCTCTACCATCTATTTTAGGAAATTCAAATTTGTTTCTAACAATATCCTCAATCCCCTCAAAATACTTTGAACTTTGCCATAATCCACTATAAAATAAAATTTCTTCTTTTTTCTCAGCTCTATATACATTTTCTTTATATAAAAAATCTTCTCCTTCATTAATATAACTTTTTTTCACTCCAAAAATTTTTCTTCTTATTTTTGAAAATATATTTTGTTCTCTGTCAATATATTTTTTTACTTTTTCATTAGAAATCATAGATTCTTTTATTTTAAAGATTCTTTCTAATTCATATCCGTTATTATCTTTAACTTCTTTAAATCTGTCAAGATATAAAGCTACATTTTCACTTCCATATTTTTCTCTTAATGATAAATAAAAAGCATATTGAAACATTTGATTTCCTAGTCCACCTATTATTTCTACTACTTTCATGTATTTTTCCCACTCCTTATTTTTCTAATTTTAGTCAGTTATAAAATTCTGCAAACCTTAATTTTATTATCTTCAAACTTTATAAATAATTCTATTATCCCTACATCCCTTCAATGTGGCGGGAGTGTGTATTTTTTGACATTGCCATAAAACATACTTAACACTCCTCTTTTTGTTTGGTTTTTCAAGGGTATTTTGCAACTATCTATTTCTAATTTAAACCAATGTATAAAATAAATTGTATCTCATATATTATAATTTAATAACTTTTTTTAATTATTCTTTTATTTTTTTAAAGCTAATTTTATAAAATTAAAAAAAGTAATCCTAAAATCTAAAAAAAACATAAAAGGCCACTTCCAATTATTGTAAACTAATTGTCCTATAAACTGACTTAATATTAACCCTAATATTCCAATTGAAAAATATTTTAAAAATATAAAACTTAAAAAAATAATAAATATCCCTGTTAAAATACTTGATTTTACAATTGGAACTGTATTATTTGTCATAATTAAACCTGCAAAAATAGAATGTTGTACTTCTAAAAAATACATTATAAAAATAATAATTAAATAACTTTCTTTTAATAATTCTTTATTTGAAATAAACATTATAATTTTGTTTCCAAATAAAATTATAAAAATCCCTTCAATACTATATAAAACCATAGAAATTATAAATAATTTTGAAGATATTATTAAAAAATTTTGCATTGTTTTTTTTAACCTTAAATTATTTAATTTAGGAACATATACATTAAATAAAGTCATTGCTGTTGTCACTGCAATATTAAAAATTTGCATTGTTAGTGCAAACTCTCCAAACTCTTTTAATGATAAATACTTAGCTCCTATTAAATAATTAGCTTTTAAAGTCAAAAAAGCACCTAAAGAGGCTAATCCCATTTTTTTAGAATTATAAAATATAATAAGAAATAAATCTATTAATTCTTTTTTACTTATAAATTTATTTTTTCTTAGCTTTATTTTAGTTTCATTATCAAAAAAGTATTTATTAGATAGAATCCTATTAAATAATGCTCCTATTAAATTAGATATTGCTATTCCAAATAAACCATATCCTAAATTTAATAATAAAAATGAAAAAAATATATAAATTAATTTTGAATAAACTAAAGACTTATTTGATTCTTTTATTAATCCTCGCCCTAATAAAAGTGGAGTATAATAATAATAATAAAAGTTAATAGTAGCAGAAAATATATAAATATTCCAAACATAAATATAATAATTCGCCTTATCCAATCCTTTTACTATAGAATAAATATATACATTCCCTAAAGTTATGAGTAAAAAAAATGCTATTATAGAAATAAAGAAATAAATTTTTTTTGACACAAAAATTAATTTCTTTAATAAATAATAATCAATTTCTTCAGAAAACAAAATATTTATTCCGTTTTTTTTCAATTCCTTTGCTCCACTATATACGTAAGAAACATTTCTTAAAATGCTAGTTTGAAATCCAAAATCTAATAAATTTACCAATGCTGTTACTGTTAAAAATATATACCAAATTCCTATTTCCTCATTAGTTAATTTTTTTAAAATTACTGGCAATAAAAATAATCCCGTTCCAATTTGTGTTATTCTCGCTAAATATCCCCAAATTATATCTTTTTTAGAGATTTTTATATCCATAATTAATTTCTCCTTTTTATACACAACTCATATCAATAATTTCTATATTAAGTTATTTAACCTTTAATAATCCTAACTTATTATAAATCTTTAGCAAAAATACTTTAAAATCTTTTCTATATATTTCTCCTGTACTTCCCGATTCTCCTTTAAATATTGGATATTGCTTAAAATAAGTTGTTTTTTTATTTTTTAATTGTGCATAAAAACAATGTTCTAAAAAATAAAAAGTTCTGTCATCTACATTTTCATATATATCAATTAATTCTGCTTTATAAAATTTTATAGATACTTTAAAAAAACGTGTATCTACACTTTTAGTCCTTGGATATTGTTTAAAAAAAGTATTTTTAGATTTTACTTTTAATAAAAAATTTAAATTTTCTATATATAATCTTCCCGTTAATTTAAAAAAACTATCATCTTCTTCATTCTCAATTTTTTTTAATATTTCGCTATTTAATATAGCATATTTTAAAATTTCACCTTCCCCATACCCCTTTCCTTTTTTTATAATCATATCTTCATTTCCTAAAAATGAAATTAATTCTATAAGTTTATTATTCTCTTTAGCTATCAGACGCAATCTTTTAAAACCTTCATCTAATTCAAAATTATAATTTGTATTTTCACAAAAAATAATATTTTTTACTTCTTTTAACTTTAATATTTTCTCTAAATTTTCAATATATTGTTTTCGTCTTTTATCAGAATCAACCAAATTTAAATAAGGAGTATTTAAATTTGGTCTAATAGTTCCTGTTAATAATAAAGTAGCTAACATTTTTCTCTCCTAAACAATTTTATATTTTAATCTCTCTCCAAATACCACTCATAAACTTTTCTTATTCCATCCTCCAATTTCACTTTATGTTTCCACCCTGTTTTATGCAATCTATCAACATTTAATAACTTTCTTGGTGTCCCATCAGGTTTACTTATATCATTTACTATTTTCCCTTTGTATCCAACTACTTTTTTGATAATTTCAGCTAATTCTCTTATTTCTATATCTTCTCCAGTTCCCATATTTACATGTATTTCATCACTATAATTATTCATAAGATGTATTAATGCATCTGCCAAATCATCTACATACATAAATTCTCTTCTTGGTTTACCTGTCCCCCACATAACAACTTCTTTATCTCCATTTACTTTTGCATCATGAAATTTTCTAATAAGTGCGGGCATTACATGGCTTGTTTCAAGGTCAAAATTATCATTTATACCATATAAATTTGTAGGCATAGCTGATATAAAATCTACTCCATATTGTCGCCTATAAAATTTACATAATTCTATACCACTTATCTTAGCTATTGCATATGCTTCATTTGTAGGTTCTAAATATCCACTTAATAACTCTTCCTCTACCATTGGTTGTTTCGCAAATTTTGGATATATACAAGAACTACCTAAAAATAGTAATTTTTTTACACCATATGTATAAGCACTATGAATTATATTTGTTTCTATCATTAAATTATCATATATAAATTCTGCTGGATATGTATTATTAGCATGTATTCCTCCAACTTTTGCTGCTGCTAAAAATACATAATCTGGTTTTTCCTCTCCAAAAAACTTTTCTACGTCTAATTGTCTTCTTAGATCAAGCTCTTTTGAAGTCCTATGTATTATATTGCTATAACCTAATTCATTAAGTCTCCTAATAATAGCAGAACCAACCATACCTCTATGTCCTGCTATATATATTTTAGCATTTTTATCCATTTTATCCCTCCTAAAAAGAAACCACGAATATTCTCGAATGAAAACGAATATTCTTGTTATAAATATTTATAATATATAAATTTTATTTAAACACTATTCTTTGATATTCTAATCTTTCATTTTTAAAGTTTATAATCATACCTAATTTTTTATTAGTTGCTTTCAAATAATAAAAAAATAATCTACACTTTAATCTGTACCCTTTGTCAAGTACATTTTAAAAAAAAGTAGTTAAGCTGATTTATTTTCTAAAAGATGATTTCTATATTTTATAGGAGTCATCTTTTTTAATCCCCACTGACATCTATAATTATTATAATAATCCATATAATCATCAATCTCATTAATTAATTCTTCAAATGTATTACATTCTTTAATATTTGCTTCATCTTTAAAGTGGCCAAAAAATGATTCTTGAGGAGCATTGTCCCAGCAATTACCTCTTCTTGACATTGACTGATCTAAGCCACTATTTTTAACTAATTTTTGAAATGTTGGGCTTGTATAATGGACTCCTTGATCAGAATGTATTAATGCATCCTTATGAATTTTAAAGCTTTTGTTTTCCATAAGAGTTCTTATTGTTTCTGTTGCAATTTCTAACTTAATATTTTTAGATAATACATATGCAGGTATTTCTCCTGTTGAACTATCCTTAATAGTTGATAAATACGCACGTTGACCATTACCATATGATAGGTATGTTATATCTGTTAATAATATTTTCCCTGGTATTTCTTGTTTAAATTCCCTATTCAATTTATTTGGAATAGTTGTATGCTCTTTTGTAGCCTTTGCTATTCTCTTATAAGGATTTGCCTTTCTAATCGTACATACAATACTATATTTTTTCATAATTCTTCTGATTTTTTTCAGATTAAAAATTGTAGCAAATTCATTTTCTAAAGTCATTTTTATCTGTCTAGCTCCCTTTTGCCTACCTTTGAATTCATATGCTTTTATGATTAAATCTCTTGCTTTTTCATCTTCTAATTCTTGATTGCTTTTATTTGTTTTGGAAGTTTCAGACAAATAGTTATAATAACTTGTTCTAGAAATTTCTGCAACTTCACATAAATATTTTATAATATTTTTTACACCACTTGTTTCTATTACATCTTTGATTATAACAAACTTTTCTGATGGCGATAATTCAATTAATTTACCGTTCACCTCTCTTTCTCGCACGTCTAGCTTTTTTAGCAAATCAATCTCCGCTTGAAGATAATCATTTTTTACTTGAAGCCTTTCATATTTCTCTTCTAAAGATAGCTCTCTTTCTAAAGGTCGTCCAGAGTTCTCTTTTCTTCTATCATCTAACCCTAATACTCCTTGCTCTTTATAGGCACGTCTCCATCTTGCTGCTGCTGATCGAATCCTTTTCATCCCTAATACTTGTACGTCAAATCCATATTTTTCAAATATTGCTCTAGGTAAAATTTTATCTTGACTTTCTGCAATAAAAATTCTTCTGAATTCTGATGTATATGTGATTGCCTTAGAACTTATAGTTTTGACATATTTATTTTTTGATAAAATTTCAATCTCTTTTTTTGTGAATATTTTGTTGCTCATGAAATCCTCCAATCTATTAAATTAACATTATAGATATTATATAAAAATACCATATCTGATGCAACTTTTTTTTAAATGTCCATCTTATAGGGTACAGTATACTTCATCTGGTAAGATATAAATGTTTTTCTAAATTTTTGGCTTCTGAAAAATTTTGTTTTGAAAAATCGCATATTTCAAAAAAACGGCGTAGCTTATTTTCTAAACAAATTTATACTTTCCTAACAAATTAAAAAGTTGTGCTCTATGTATATCTTTAATTTTTTCAACTGTTTTTAATTCTAAAATTATTTTATTACCAACTAGAATATCTGCTATATAACTTCCTATCTCTTTTCCGTGAAAAATTACTTTTATATTCTTTTGTTGTTCTGCATATATCCTTTTTTCATGAAAAAGAACCATCATTGCATTTTCATATACTTTTTCTAAAAAACCGTTCCCAAGCTCATTATGAACTTCCATTGCTATTCCTATTATTTTATAAGATGAATCTTTATATACAATCCCCTCCACATCTAATCCCCTTTTATAACCCTATCATTCATTACTAATTCCCATAAATATATTTATTCGTTACCATTCGTTTTATTCGTGGTTAATATTTTTTAATCAAAAGATTTTCTAATTCGTTCCTCTTTCGCTACCATTTTCATATCTGATTTAACCATTATCTTAACTAATTCTTTAAATGAAGTATTTGTTGGATTCCATCCTAATTTTTCTTTTGCCTTAGTTGGGTCTCCTAATAATTGTTCAACTTCTGTAGGTCTAAAGTATTTTGGATCTACTTCCACTAATACTTTTCCTGTAGATTTATCTACTCCTTTTTCATCTATTCCTGTTCCTTGCCATTCAAGTTCTATTCCTGCTTCTTTAAATGCTAAAGTTGTAAATTCTCTTACTGTGTGCATTTCTCCTGTAGCTATTACAAAATCTTCTGGTTTATCATATTGCAATATAAGCCACATACACTCTACATAATCTTTTGCATATCCCCAATCTCTTTTTGCATCCATATTTCCTAAATATAATTTTTTTTGTTTCCCTGATTTTATTCTTGCTACTGCAAGAGTTATTTTTCTTGTTACAAATGTTTCTCCTCTTCGTTCTGACTCATGATTAAACAGTATTCCATTTACAGCAAACATATCATATGCTTCTCTATAATTTTTAGTTATCCAAAATCCATACATTTTTGCTACTGCATAAGGACTTCTTGGATAAAATGGTGTCGTTTCGCTTTGTGGTACTTCTTGCACTTTTCCATATAATTCAGAAGTTGAAGCTTGATATATTTTTGTTTTTTTCTCAAATCCTAAAAATCTAACCGCTTCTAATAATCTTAAAGTTCCTATCCCATCAGTATCTGCTGTGTACTCTGGCACTTCAAAAGATACCTGTACATGTGATTGAGCAGCTAAATTATAAATTTCAGTTGGCTCTATTTCTCTTATTAATCTAATTAAATTTGTAGAATCTGTCATATCTCCATAATGCAATTTAACTTTTCTTTCTTTGTGCATATCTTGTATTAATTCATCTATATATAAATGTTCTATTCTTCCTGTATTAAAACTAGAACTTCTTCTTATAATTCCATGTACTTCATACCCTTTTTCTAATAATAATTCAGCAAGATAAGACCCATCTTGTCCTGTTATTCCTGTTATTAATGCTACTTTTGACATTATATTGCCCCTCTCTATATTTATTTTTCAATCTCAAATTAACTCAAATAATTAAATTAGCTCCAATTATTTATAAGTTAAATCTTTATATAATTTTTCTTCCGTAATTCCCTTTTCAAATCTATACCTTCTTTTTATCCTTCATCCGCTTTTATCCCGTGCATATCTCGTGGTTTCAAATTTTATTTTTTTTATCTTTTTTATTCATAATTTCATAATTCTACATATAAAATTAATTGTTTTTTATTTGAACAACACTATAATACCATTTCAGCTTACTTTTGTCAATAAGCAATCCACTTATTTTTAGACCAAATTTTACATTCCAATTACCTTTTGATTTTTTTTAAATATGCTTCAAATATTAATATCCTTCGTGGTATTTTTAATCTTTTATTATTTAGATATCAAATTAACAAATTCATTTTCTAATTCATTTTCCAATTCGATATCCCAAAGCAATACCAGTACATCTCCTTTTTTGATATCCTCTTTATTCAAAATATGCTCGTAAACCACTTTTTTGGAATCCAATGTCATCTTTGCTATTTCAAATATTTCATCCTTTTCACCTAATAAATATATATTTTTATCTAATGAGTTCTCTATAATTATATTAATTTTATTTGATAGCTTTATTATTTCATTATATGATTTTTTTATATATCTTAATGTCTTTTTTGTTTTTTCCTTTATCCCTTGTGGTGTCAAAATATATTTCATAGTTTTAGGAGTCATCTGTTCTGTTTTTAATAACCCTGTTTTGACACATTTTTTTATTAATGAATTTACCATTCCTAATGAAAATGATGTCCTCTTTGCTATTTCTCTTTGAGTCATTGTAGGATTATCTTCCAATACTTCCAAAATCTCTATTTCTTTTGTTATTTTTCTCACCGCCTTGTTTTTTTATTGAACAATATTATTGTATCATTATATCCCTATTGTGTCAATTGACTTTTTTTATCATTTATAAAATAATTGTAAAATTTTAGCCACATATAACCGAATATAATTATTAATCAGTATTTATCTAAATTTACCTTATATCTTCAATTTTTTCTTCGTGTACCTTTGCGATCTTCGCATCTTTGCGCTGAAATTATTCTCTCTACAAAAACTCTCCCACTCCTCATACCCATCATCCCGCTACTCTTTTTTTCTCAACAAAATGCATATATATCAATATAAAAATCCCTATTAAAACAGATATACCCATTAATAAATAACTTTTTCCTATTCCATATTTTTCATAAATAAACCCTGCTATAAATTGAAAAAACATCGCACTAAATCCACCTGTAGAAACTGAATATAATGCTAAAGCCATTGTCCTTCTTTCTTTAGCTGTATTTTCTTTTATATAATTAATTGCAACCACTATATAAAGCCCTATTGAAAGACCTTGTAAAAAAAATGTAGCAATTATAATAATAGGAGATGGCATCAAACTATAAACGATCCACCTTATAAAAAATGATGATGCAGCCAAAACTAAAGCTCCTTCACTCCCAATTCTTTTAATAATTTCATTACTCTTACTCATAAATGGAACTTCACTTAATGCAAATAATAAAAAAGCAAATCCAGTTCCAGCCACTTCTCCTCCAATTTTTTCATAAAATATTGAAAAATAAGTATTATTCGCATACATTGTCCCCATTATAAAAAAACTGCTTAATAAAAACAGTATATATTTTTTATTTTTCAATAACAATAATATATCATGATAATCTATGTTATCTTGAGGCTTTGCTCCTTTTACATCTATTTTTCTCAAAATATAAAATGAAATAACATAAAACATCGGAAAAACAACAAATATAGCATAAATATTAGTTAAATCTATCATAATTCCTGTAAAAAAAACACCTACTGCAAATCCAACTGAACCCCATAATCTCATTTTTCCATAATCATATTTTGCTGTTGATAATACAGTATCAAAAATCGGTCCCATTCCACAATTAAACAAATAAAAAATAAAAAACATTAACATAGCCATTTTAAAATCTTTAAATACCGATAATGATATTTCTAAAAATGACAACATAACAATTAAAAACATAAGTATTTTTTTATATTCTCCAGTTTTATCAGACATATAGCCCCAGATAGGCTGTACAAATATAGATATCAAAGCTCCAAGAGATATAATAATCCCTATTTCTGTACCTGTAAAATGTATACTATCTAAATATTTCCCTACATATGCAAAAAACGCTCCTCCACCAAAAAAAATTGAAAAATTAAGGATTCTATAATTCAAGTATTCTTTTTTGTCCATTTGTACTCTCCTAAAATTTTGTCTATGAATGACTTAAAAATCACTTATTCATTTGGCAATAAAAAAATTGTTTTTTAAATATTCCATTGTGTCCTATTATAGTTTTTATAACGTTTTTTGTCAATAGTATTTAAATCGAAAAGATTACATATTATTGCAGTTCAGATGTATATAAAAATTGAAATAATTAACCGTAGAGACGTAGCATGCTACGTCTCTACAACCACAAAAATAATATGTAGAAACACGATTTATCGTGTTTTTTTAATAAGATAATTTACCCACAAAAATGTATTTTTTAATTTTTTCAAAAATCAGCCTAATAGAAACAATGGTTTAAGCAATAGTAATTTTAGGAAATTCATCATAAACATAGTTTTTGTGGTTGAACCATAAAATAAATTAAAAGATGATAAATAAAGACGTGCAAACATAGATATGAAAACAGGAGGCACGATAAATCGTGCCTCTACAATGGATGAAAAATTACAACATGGAAAATATATATTGAAAAAAGAATATATTCCAATGTTATCAAATTTTTTTCTTCGTGTAACTTTGCGTTCTTCGCGTATTTGTGCTGAATTTATTTCATCTTATATCATTTTATCTCTAACACAGGTATATCATCCATTATTTTCGGCGAATTTTCATCTCCGCCACCAAATATATAAGCTTTCCCCTCTGGTGTTATCCCTCTATAACTATTTTCCAATCCATCATAATCCCAAGTTGCAATATATACTTTTATCCCTTTTAATGTTTTTGGATTCCCTATTGAAGATCCTGAAATTGTAAAATTCATCTCCTTCTTTTCTGGAATAACATTTATTACAGGCGACGGACTCACTGGACTTCCCCAGCTTTTAGCCGAAGCATTTCTGCTTGAATATATAAAGTTTGTCCAGCCGCCTTCTAGTGTCATATAATTCCATTTTAATCCATTTGGCATCTTAGCATTTTGGAATGGCAAATCTTCTATCCCTTCTTGTCCTGGCACTGATATAAATATATTTATTGATACATGGTCAAATTTATATTTAGGATTCCACATTGTTGATATATCTCCCGCCATTTCTAATGAAACTTTCAAATTTTTTCCTGCTGTATAAATTGTTGCTTTTTTTATATCCATTTGATTTGTAAATGTTTCTGCAGTTGGATATTTGTAATTTCCAGTAGGTCCATGGTCATCTCCAACTTTATCATTATATTCTGCTGCTTTTACAAATGGAATATCTACTATAAATTTATATGTTTCAGATAATATATATTTTTTTCTATCTGCTGTTTTAGCATATGCCACTACTGTATGTTTTCCATTTGACATACTCTCCACAGGCATCTCTCCTGTATAACTTCCATCTTCATTGGCTGTTATTTTCACTCCATTTTTTACAGCTCCATCAAATACAAGCAACAATTTTTTTGCTCCATTTACTTTTCCTGATATTGCATAGTTATTACTTAATTTCATTCCATTTTTTACTCCAATTAAACTTACGCTTTCACTATTATCCCCTATTTCCACTTTTTCATCTGTAGCCATATATAATAATCCAGCTCTTGGTGCTAATATTTTTGAGATTTTACCATCTTTCCCAACTACAATATCTTTATCCGCTCTTGATAATCCCTTTAATAATTTTAATTTTGTTCCTTCTGCTAATCCTGTTTTTAGATTATCCAATAACATTGGGTTTTCAGAGGTATTAAATATTACCAAACCTGTTTTTCCTTTATATTCCATTTTATAAGAAAAAATTCCTGCTCCTGTATTTGTATCTTTTATTACTGATAATTTTCCTCTTCTAAACACAGCATTTTCTTTTCTTATTTTTATAATGCTTTGTAAAAATTTATAAGCATCATTATTTTCATCAAAATGGTCTTTTCCTCCTGAACCAAATCCTTCTGCAAACATTGAACCTCTTGTTTCTGTAAATTGTTGTTCAGTTCCATAATATACAACAGGAATTCCTGGAGTTGTCATTATAAACATTAGACTTTGTTTTACCGCAATATAAGGAGCTGATGTTAATAATCTATTCATATCATGATTATCTATAAAATTTAATAATCTATATGGCCTTTTATAATATTTATCTGAATTCCCTAATCTATAAGTTAATGTATCAGTTGCTTTCCCTTCACCAAAAACTTTTTGCAAAGTAATATGTAATGGAAAATCTAATACTGAACTAATTTCTGGTTTTTTATCTGTCCCTTGATAACTTGAAGCCGCTTCATCTCCAGAAGGGCTATAAGGATCTACATTTACCCAAGTTTCTCCAAATGTAAAAAAATCATCTTTTTTAAATTTCTTAGCAAATTCTTGAACTCCTAAATGTTCAGGTGATTTAGAATGTATAAAATCATTCCAAAAATCATGTTCCACATAAACAACTGTATCTATTCTAAATGCATCTACTCCTACATTTTCTATCCAATAATTATACGAATCTTTTAGCGCATCTCTAACTACAGGATTTTCAGTGTTCAAATCATCTAATCCACTCATTTGATAACTTTTTATCTGTTTTTGATCCTTAAAATTTGTTATATCTGGCGTAAAATGATATATTCCAGCTTTTCTATCTTCCTCTTTTCTTGGGTCATTTAAATTAAATGGAAATTGTGTCGGCTTTACTGTTGGCTTTGACTCTAAATTTGCTTCGTAATTTTCACTTAGATCATTTGGATTATATTTTCCTTTATATCTAAAGAAATTCCCAGTATGATTAGGCACAATATCTTGTATTAGATACATTCCATTTTTATGTAATGTAGCTGACAACTCTTTATAGTCATCTAATGTTCCCAAATGTTTATCTACTTCTTTAAAATTTTCTCCCCAATATCCATGATATCCAGAATAATTTACCCACGGATCCCACCATTGATTTGCTACTGGTGGTGTTATCCATACAGCAGTAACTCCCAAATCTTTAATATAATCTAATTTATCCGTTACTCCTTTTATATCTCCACCGCTATAATGAGAATTTTTAGTTGGATCATATTCTCCAGCTCCTTGATCATTATTAGTTGGATCTCCATCATTAAATCTATCAGTCATAACAAAATAAATTATCTGATCTTTCCAACTAGGTGATGAAACTTGCAAATATTTTGAAACCTCATCTTTTTTAACTGTTTTGATTGCTTTTTTTGTTGAACTTTTTTTTGCAGTAGCTGTTTTTGTTACAACTACTTTATCTTTCTTTTCGCAACCATAAATTGCCAATACTAATACTACTAACGCTAACAATACTCTCTTCATTTAGATACCTCCAAAATTTAATTTTTTAATGTATGGGCGAACCTGTGTGTTCGCCCTTTGTTATATATTCAAATATTTAGGCAGACACATAGGTCTGCCCCTACACTGTTATATATTCTAAAATACCTTTTTATAGTCGAATTATTTTATGATTAACCTACCAAAAGATGGTTTCCTAAAATCATATCCCTAGTGCAATGCAAATCCTTTTAGAATCTACATTGCAACAAGAATATTTCTTTAGTCCTCTTGGAAAATACTGTTTTAGGTACATTAAAAAAATAGCTTAAACAATACGGACTTAAAATAATTAGCAAATTCATTTCAGTTATTTTGTTATTTTATCCCTATCTTTTCACTTTTTTTATACAGCATATGTGTAATTTATTTCTCTAGTGTATGTATTTTTATACACTCTTTTTGAATTAACCTTATACTTGTCTATCTATATCAAAAATTGAAATATAGTTCCACCTATACTTTACCTTATAAATTTATATTTTTCAATTTTTTTAATATATTTATAAAAAAAACTACCTTTAAGTCAAAACAGTTTCTATTCAGGCTATATTTATGCTATTTCAAGACATATTTCTCTCATTTCAGGACAAAAACCCTACTTGACATTTACATCTTTATATTATAAAATGTCTCAAATGTTTTAAAAACAGTTTTTTTGTGTTTATATAGAATGCTTCAAATTTTATATTCTACAAAAGATAATACACTTTTTATTATCATTAATAGACATTAATATTCATTCAGATTTCAAAAGTTGAATGAATTTGAATGAATAAAAAATATAAAATAGGGAGGAAGTTTAATGAAAAAGGTAAGTTTGTTAGTAGTTATGATGTTTTTAGTGTTGTTTACAGGGTGTTCTCTTACTCCACCTAAAACTCCACAAAATTTAGTTGCAAAGCCTATTGAAAAAGGTATCGAGCTTTATTGGGACGGAGTTAATGGCGCAAAGGAATATAAAGTATATTCTTCCAAATCAGAATCTGGAGAATACACAGAAATTGGGAATACAAATTCAAACAATTATAAAATCACTGATTTAGATGCAGAAACAATTTATTTTTTTAAAGTTAATGCAAAAAACAATTTAGGAAGTAGTGATGATAGTGAAGTAGTTAGTGCATCTCCGAAGTTAGAAAAACCTAAAAATTTAAAATATGAATTCAAAGGATATTCTTTAAAACTAACATGGGATTCTGTAGAAAATGTCACTACATATCAAATTTTAAAATCTGAAGGAGATAATAAAAATTATTCTCTATTAAACACTACCGAAAAAAATTATTTTACCATCACAAATATTGTCAATGGAAAAAATTATTCTTTTGTTGTAAAATCTAAAAATACTCTAGGGGTAAGCGACGCATCTAATAAAATTTTCATCACAGTAAAATTGCCTCCTACACCACCACAAAATTTTACTGTATCTAGCGGAAATTCAACAGCTCTTTTAACTTGGGATAATGTAGAAAAAGCTGATTTTTATAACATCTATCAAAAAGACGCTGAAGGAGCCGAAACCTTAGTTGCTGGTAATATCGAAAAAAATGAATATACTGTAGAAGGTTTACAAAATAAAACAAAATATTATTTTGCTGTAAGCTCCTCAAATAGCAATGGCGAAGGAGATAAAACAGAATATAAATTAATAACACCTTATAACCCAGATGAAAAACCAGATGCCACAACAATATCAGTTTCCAAATCTAATGATAGCATAAAAATATCATGGAATAAAGTAATTGGAGCTACAAGCTATAAAATTTATTACAGCACAACACAAGGTGGAACATACCACAAATTAAAAGAAACAACAAATCTTTATTACTACGACTCATACTTCGATTATGACACAACATATTATTATGTAGTTAAAAGTATAAATAAAGCAGGTGAAAGTGAATATTCCAATGAAGATTACATCACTATTCATAAATTACAGCCACCTCTTGTCCCTACTAATTTTACGGCATATATTGACCACCCCTCAGGAGATGTAATTTTAACTTGGGATGCTTCATATACTGCAAAATATTATAAATTATATAAAATAAAATATTACGATACCCCTTATCAAGAAATTACAGTAGTTAACTCATCAATATATACAACCTCATATAATTTAGGGTATTTAGATTCTGGAGAATATATATATGCATTATCGGCTGTTAACGATGCTGGTACAAGTGAACAGTACAGTATTTATGGATTTACAGTTACTAGAAGATAAAATCTTTTTTTAATAATTTAGGAACGGCTTAAAAATAAACTTATAATTTCGTTTTAAAATCGCATATTTTAAAAAATAGCGTAGCTTATTTTCTGAACAAATTTATACTTTCCTAACAAATAAAATATGAAAAACTTATTTTTTTAACGTTCCTTAGGAGAAAACTATATTACAAATATTAGTTTTCTCCTAAATTTATATCTTTCAATTTTTTATCTATTCCCAATCTCGCAATCACTCATCTCTAAAGTCAAAGCATCCACAGATATTCCAATCTCTTTAACTGAAAGAGCTAAAGAACCAAGCATTAATAATAAGCTTATTCCAAATATTACATCTCCTAAAAACTCTTGTGATATAAATAAAAATGTCATACTTAAAACACAAAAAAATAGACTTAATACCCCTAAAAACTGCATATCTCTTATTAACCTTATTCTTATTCTTAAATTCTCTATCTGTTTTACAATAATCCTATTTACACACGACTCTGGATGATCATGCAACCCCCTAACAAGTTGTGCTAATGTTAAAAATCTATTTGTATATCCCAATAATAAAAGGGATAATGCTGGAAATAGTAAAGCTGGTGTTGTTAATGTCATAATTTTCTCCTCCTATTTTATTCCTAAAATTAATCTAATAACAAATTATACCATTCTTTATAGGAATAGTCAATAACCATAAAGGCTCTTCTTTAATAAAATTTCTTATCAAAATAATACAACCATAAATTTACACTTTATTAGTGGCTTTAAAAAAACTCATATCCTATTCCAATATTATACGTTAATCCAAACCCAAAATTTATAACATCATTTTTAAATCCCTCACTTGTATAATCTTTAAAAAAAATAATTCCAGGAGATACACCAACCATTGTTTTTAATCCCGAATGGCTTAAATATTCCATTTCAACCCCTGTTTTTATTTCCGTCATCCCTATTCCATCTCCTGTTATTATTTCCCCTTCGTCATCCCATAACTCATTTTTATAAAACCAGCCTACTTCTCCTCTATTTAATCCAACCTTAAATTTCAAAAACATATTTTTATTTATTTTTGCAATTACAGCTTTTATATTTCCACCAAAAGTTAATGATATTGGTGTTTTTATCTCATTTACATAACTAAAGTCATTTCTAAATTCAACTTTTCCCATACCAAGATACAATTCTAATTCAATTTGGGATTTTATTCCATCTTTTTTTAAAGCTTTATACGTATAAAAAATTTTATAATAATCAATATCTTTTATCTCATTACTATAAAATACTGTAGAATAATCAAATTTAAATCCTGAAATTTCTTTAAATCCTTTATTGCTCACATAATAATTTGTTTTACTTACATATACTCTATTATCAATAGTCTCTCTTTCAGGTTCAGTTATATAAAATTCATCTTTTGTTTTATAAACAGCTTTTTTTACTTTTCTATCTTCTTTTTTTACTTTTTCAGTTTTTTTAAGAGCACTACTTAATGTTTCTTGCCTAATTTTTTTAGAAGTAGATGAACATCCTAACATAAAAAATAATGACATTGTAATAATTGCTATTTGGTAATTTTTCTTCATATTTTTTCCTCCAAAATTTTATTTTTATTTTTAGAATTTTTTTAATCTTCATTTAGAATATTTTAACAGATTTATATTTTTCTATAAACTTAAAGTTTTTTTATTATTATAGATAGTTTATAATAGTTGCAGGAAAAAGATAATAAAAAAATAAGATATGCGTCATCTGGTAGAGTATAAATATTTTTCTAAATTTTTGGATTCTGAAAAATTTTGCTTTGAAAAATCGCATATTTCAAAAAAATGGCGTAGCTTATTTTCTGAATAAATTTATACTTTCCTAACCAATAAAAAAGAGGGCAAACACAGTAGGTTGCCCCCAATGTCGTCAAGTTAACGATAATTTATAATTTTATATTGGGTTTACCAAAGGCAAAACCCCTACATTATAAAATAATACTGTAGGGGCTTGCCATTGGAAAGCCCAGTTCTTAGCTTGATGACATTGGGGGGTAAATACCAGTATCCGATTTAATACAACATTTGAAAACATTAACAAGTAAAATGTATAAAAATATAACAGATTTCGATTCTATATCTCTCCTATTTTTTAATTTAAAATATTATTCATTAGGCGGAAATGGATTCTATCACTACACATTCAATTATTTTTAGGGCTAAGAATTTAAAATTTGGAGTGGTAGACCTATGTGTCTACCCGAATGTAAACAATAATCAAAAGAGACCCCATCACCTCCAAGCATTAGCGTAGGTGGTAAAAGTCTTCCACTTTTCCTAAACAATTATCTCAAATATTTCTTTTCCTTCAACCATAATACTATCCTTCACATATTCTTTTCCCTTATTAAAATTATAAAATACCATATAACCTTTATCTAAATTTTGTGCCTCCAAATATTTACATAACTGTTCTCTTCCTTCTTGCTCATATTGTCCTCCACGCCATATTTTTAATTCTATTACAAATTTTTTCATATTATAGGTAACAACTATATCCATTCTATTTGATTCTCTTGTTTCCGATTCTACAAAATAAAATCCTGTTCCATTAATTATTGGCTTCAAAAAAGCTAAAAATAGTAGTCGTCCTTCTCGCTCTACAAATTTTTCATCTATTTTTCTATATTCAGCTTTCATCAATTCTTGAAACTTAGTCAATACCAATTCCATATCCAAATTCCCATCATCCTCTATAAATTTCGTTCTAAATTCATAAGTTAAGACTACACCTTTTTTTATTTCTCTATTTGCTATCATATGATTATAAATCAATATTTCAAATATTTTATTATCTATTTCTACTTTTTTATTCTTTTCTTTTATTATTCCATACATTTTCCCTATTGATACCATTTTATTTGTATGTACATAATCGACTTTATCATTTCCTAATATAACTTTTTCTATAAAATCATAAAACTCTCTATTATTCTCTATATTTTTTATTATATCATCAAACAATGTATTGGGATTTTCTAACGTAATTTTTATAGCTTCCTCTATCCCTTTTTTGGTAAAGTCTCTATTTAATTTTTCATCTATTACTTTACACAATTTACTTACTAAAAATGGATAACCGTTTGTATACATATATATTTTTTCTGACATCTCTTTTATATTCATTCCTGTTTTAGCATCGGCTTCATAATCTATCAACATCGTTGCTATCTCACGTGGATTAAAACTCATATCTATATCAAAGTCTACTGCTATATTCCACGGACTATTTAATGTTCTATTCTCATCTGGTCGCAGTTTCAACTTTAAATTCTTGACATCATGCACTCCTGCTAATATTACTGTATGAAATGTATTATCCAATCCTTCATTTCTACTTAAATATTTATCTCTAAGCATTCCTATAAAAGTTAAAAACAGTTGATTATTGCTACTTTTGTCTACCTCATCTATTATTAAAACTACTTTTTTATCTATTTTTTTAATTAATTTCGTTATTAATTTTGATAAATCTTTAAGTTTACCTATATTTTTTAACTCTAAATATAAATATTGACATATTTCTTTATTTTTATTTTCTATTTTATCCGCCATCATTTCTATAAAAGTTTTTGAAAAAATCTCTTCATTTTCAAAAGATTCATTTCCCATTCCTTCAAAACTCATCCTTATTAAAAAATAGTCTTTATTATTTTTCAATTTTTTCTCCAATAAATACATCATTGTTGTTTTTCCATATTGTCTTGGTCTATTTATTGTAAAATACTTTCTTTTTTCTACAAATTTCATCATTTCATTTAATTTTAAAGACGTATCTACCATATAATGCTCTTCTGGAATACAAGTTCCCGTTATATTAAATTCTTTCATTTTTACCTCCGCTAGTGTGGTCAAGTAGTGTTAAAAAAAGTTGCCTCACTATACTTTATATTTATACGTTATCTTTAACTTATTCATCAAAATTTACATTGTAACTTTTATAAACTTTCGACACTACCTTAATATCGAAAGCCGTTACTGAGATTTCCTCAAATAACGGCATTTTCTATTACTCCACTATATAAACTTTAGCACTAAACGCATCTAAATTCACCTTAAGCTTATTCCCATTTAAAACTAAATTCTCTCCACCATTCAATACCTCTTTATACTCCTCATTATAATTTTTATCAAATTTCAAACTATATTCTCCTGCTTTTCCAAAATTTAAAACTACAAAAGCTTTTTTACCACCATTTTCTACAAAATAAGATAACACTCTTCTTGCTTTTTTCTCTTTTCCATTTTTCATTTCATAAGCTGTAATAAATTCTGCTTTCCCTGTTCCAAATATATCTATATATTTTTCCCTTACTTTTATTAATTTTTTATATTCATTTAATAAACTTCCTTTTACTCCATTTTCCTCTTCTACTGATATTCCATCTACATTTTTATTATATACGCTTGTCCAAGATGTCATTCCAGCCCCTTTATTATTTTTATACCATTCCATTGGAGCTCTTCTGCCTTCATCTCCATCTGAACCTTCTCCCTTTTGCCCAATCTCATCTCCATAATATAAAGTTGGCATACCGTTTAAAGTCATTAATAAAGCTGCATAAACTTTTAATTGATTTTTAGGTATATATGTTGGGAATCTATCTAAATCATGATTTGATAAAAATCTAGCCATTACTGCATTTTTGGGCAATACTTTTTCTTCACTTTTTAATGTATCATCTACATCTTTAAATACTCCAGAAGTCATTGCTCCTTGCAATGAAAAATCAAATGCTGCATCAAATTCATTATCAAAATAAGGTGGTAATTTGTCCAAATCAGTCCAAATTTCTCCTAATAAAAGTGTTTTGCTATTTATTGCTTTTACTTTTTGTCTAAATAATTTCCAATAATTATGTGAAGGTCCTTTTGCATAATCCAATCTATATCCATCTGCACCATCATTCATATTTCCATCTTTATTTGGATCCATCCAAAATTTAGCAATTGACACTTGAAAATTTACAACATCTATATTATTTGTATTCCATGCTGGCATATGAGAATTTATAGTATCTCTTCTGTTATCGTCATCTCTAAAAAACCAATCATGATAAATTGTATTTTGTATATTCGAAAAATAGAACCATTTATCATATTTAGAATTAGGATTATTATGTGCATCTCTAAAATGTGGTTCTTGATTAGAACAATGATTTAATACAAGGTCTAACACTAATTTCATTCCTCTTTTATGCATCTCTTCTGCTAATTCTCTAAAATCTTCCACTGTTCCATAATCTTTATTTATTTTAAAATAATTTTTTATGTCATATCCATGATAACTCGGCGAATCAAATATAGGTGTTAGCCATATTATATCCGCACCTAAACTTTTTATATAATCCAATTTTTTTATTAACCCTTGTATATCGCCTATTCCATCTCCATTACTATCATAATAACTTCTCAAGAATATTTCATATATTACTTTACCTTCTGCCCATTTAGGAAATGGATATTTTTTTATATCTCCAACTTTTAATTTTACATTTTCTCCTGTATCCAAAGCAGATGGATCGACTTCTAAAAAATCTAATTTCCAATCTTGATTAAATCTTCCGTATCCTTTTTCTTTAGAATATACAGGTATCATCTGTTTTATACCTTCAAACGCAATTAAATCATATTTTTTAAAATCATACTCTTTTAATGCAGTTCCACTATTTCCCATTACTAATATCATACTATTGTTTAAATTATATAAATTAGGATAATAATAAGTTACTCCATAATTTTTTCCAACATACTCTTTTTTCCCAATTATAACTTTATCTCCATTTGCTTTTATAGTTAAATATTTATCCATTTGTTGTAATACTCTATTTGTTTTTGTATTCCCTATTAATATCAAATTATGAGAAGCTAACATCTCTTTTGTAACCTCTGTATCTTTTACCATTTTAATTCTTTTTTTCATTTTATTTTTTCTTGAAATATCTGCTTGTATTCCTCTTCCTATAATATACCCACCTCTATTTTTATCAGGATACACTATTAATAAATTCTTCCAAATATTTCCTTTATTTATATTACTGTACTCTGGTAATTTTGATGGAACATTAGAAAGGGTAATATCTGCTATTACTTTTTTCTCAACTTTTTTTACTACGTTTTTTGTTTCTTTTTTTACTTGTGGTGCTCCACACCCTCCTAACATTATTAATCCTACTGTGAAAATTGCCATTATTTTTTTCATTCTACATTCCCCTCTTCTGATTTTATTTTGTTATATAGTCCAATTATTTTAGTATAACTTTTATATTTTTTATAAATATGGTTTATATTTTTAAATGCTCTTTTTGTATCTCCAATATAATCATAATATTCTGCTAAATAAAAATATTCTGCATCTGTTTTATTTTCTTTGTTTTCTATTTTTTCTATATCATCTATATTGTAGTTTATAAAATTATCATTAAAATAGATATATTTAAAATTATTTATATCTGAAAATTTTAATTCAAACGGATATTTCTTTGCTGCACTTTCTTTAAATTCTTCTTTCCCTAAATTTATAAGTTTATAATACTCTTCATAAGTTAAATTACCTTTATATTTTAATAACTTTCCATATTCTTTTTTATCCATAAAATATTTTATAGCATCATCACTATATTCTTTTGCTGTTTCTATGTTTTTTTCCTCACAATATTCTATTATATATTTTTTATTATCTAATTTATCCAAAAAATCATATACCTCTTTATTATCATTGGATATTTTTTCATATTCATATATGAATTCTTCCTCTTCACTTTTATTAATTATAAAATTTTCCAACTCTTGTTTTGCTTTTTCTACATCTAATTTTTTTAATATATCTATCTTCTTTTCAAATAAATTTCTAGTGAACTCTTTTTCCAAAATTTTGTTTATTAATTCTAATCTTTTTTTATTTGTATCTGCTTTCATTAATTTCATTTTTAAAATATTTGTCATAAATTTTGAATCTGGATATTTTTCTTCGAATTCTTTTGTTAATTTATCAAAATCATCACTATTTATATTCTCAAATATTAATTTATAAAAATAGAAATCATTTTCAAGTGCTAAATTATATATAATTTTAAATTGTTTTGTTATAGTATATAGCTCATACATACCTTCATAATTTTTAGTTTTTATATAATAATTTAATGTTTTATCTATCTCTTTTTGATATTCATCTGTTTTTCCTGTATATTTTAAATAATATATTTTTTCAATTATATTATGAAAACTTATTTCTATTCCTAACTCTTTTGCTTTCGAAAAATATTGGAAAAATCCTTCCTTATCGCTTACTGCTTCTATATTATTATAATAAAAGCTTAATTTTTCAAACTTATTAGATAATTCAAAAAATATCTCTTGTAATTGTTTTTTTCCTTTCATATCTACTATTTTTAATCTATTTTTTATAATTATTTTTTCGTTATCACTCCATCTGTTTTCTTTATAATAATCATAAAAATCTTTTTCATAATCTAATAATGAAAATAGATAATCTATATTTGACACTTTATAACTGGTTTTATCTATATCCAACCCTTCATTTTCTATTAAATTATATATATAACTTTTTAATTTTAATTGTTTCCATAATGGCATATCTTTCATTAAATTATTTAATATCTCTATTTCATCTTTATATTCTCCTGCTTGAAATAATTTTTCTGCTAATTCTAATGTAGGTTTTCCTTTTTTTGTATATTCTTTTAAAAATTTTAAACTTAACTCTTTATACCCCAATTTGTTATAAACTTCAAATAGTTTTAAATAGCTATCTACAGAATCACTATTTAACATTGTTTCAATATATGTTGCAGTTTTTTGAGGAAATATTACTTCTTTCCCATTTATTTTAGTTACAACATACATATCTTTATCATAATTAGCATATATCATTGCTGATATTATACACATTAATAATATTATTGTCTTTTTCACTTTTCATCCCTCACTTCGCTTTTTTTTATTTCAATCTTTTTTATAAGTTTATCTTTAACTTTTTTCCTGTTTTCTGCATTAACTTCATTTAAATTAATATTATTCATAAAATTTCTAGTTTTTATTATTTTAGGTGTTATAAAAATTATAAGATTCGTTTTATTATTATTTTTTATTTTACTTTTGAATAATTCTCCTAATATTGGAATATCTCCTAATATTGGAATTGAAGTAATTGTGGTAGTAACTCTATTTTTTATTAATCCGCCTATTACTAATGTTTGTCCATTATTAATTATAACATTAGTATCTGCACTTCTAGTCGAAATCATTGGTACATTGTCAGGCGTATAACTACTTACACTACTAACTTCTGGAGTTATTGACATATTTATTTTCCCATCTTCTGTTATTACTGGCGTTACATTTAGTTTTATTCCTACATCTTCAAATTTATATGATGATACAGCTGTATCTCCAGTTCCACTTGTCTCCTTATATGGTACTTTGTCTCCTATATTTAAAGTTGCTTTTTTCCCACTTATTGTAGTTATATTTGGGCTTGACAACAAATTTGTATTTGTATTTGTTAATAAATTTTTATATAACATTTGAAAATTATCTATATCTAACATTCCAATTTTCAAAGCCAATCCATCACTTGCCCTATTAGCTGTAGTTGTATCTCCAACTCCTAATTCAAAGTTATTTCCACTAACTTTATCTTTTGGTAACACATATGTCCAATTTAATCCTGCTGTTCCATCTTTTCCTTCTGCTACTTCTACAATTTTTGCTTCTATTGTAACTTGTAATGGAGGCACATCAAATTTTTCAAACACATTTTTAATATCTTTTACATCTTGTTTTGTTCCTTTTATAATTACACTATTTAATGTTTTATTCATTGTTATTTTTCCATTTATCTTTATATCCAAATCTCTAATTATTCCTATTAAATCTTCTGCTTTTAAATATTTCGCATTAAATATTTCTGTTATTTTATCCTCTTTTACTTTCTCTTTTCCTACATCTAATTCATTTATTACCATTTCTAAAGTTTTTATTTCATCTTCATCTACCCAAGCTAAAATTTTTGATTCATTCTCTTCTCCAATTATTTTATCATCTTTTTCTAAAATTTCTTTTAATTTAGAGATAATATCATTAATATTCCCTTTATAAATTTTATAAACTTGATATATTTTAGTTTTTTTGACTATTTTAGCCTTTTCCACTTTTTTAGGATATAATTTTTCTGCTTCCTGATAAGATATTACTCTTATTATATCTCCTACTTTTACATAGGTATAACCGTTTATTTTTAATATTTCTTCAAATGCATCATCCACTGGCACATTATTAAAACTAACTGTTACTTTTCCAGTTACATCATTGCCTGCTATTAAATTTAAGTTAAATTTTCTAGATATTATTCTAATTACATCTAACAAATCTACATCTTTAAAATCTATTGTTATTTTCCTATCTTTAGCTATTAATTCCCCTCTATAAGTAGCTCCAAAACTTAAATATGTCAATAATAAAAGCATTATTATTAATATAGGGTATCTTTTTTTATCCATTATTCACCCTCCCAGACATTTAATTTTATTATTTTTCCCAAACTATTTTTTACTATTACTTCTGCTTTGTTTATTCTCACTATTTTAAAATTCCCCACTTTATCTCCCTCTTTTAAAATCATTCCATTATTTAATATTATAGATTTATTTCCTCTATCTGAAATTGCTATTCCCATCACTTTAAAGTTTAGTTCTTCTTTTATTTTTTCTTTTTGATTATTAACCTTTTCTTTTGTATATAAATATTTTGAATTAAATATATCTCTTACTATTATTCTTGTTTTTATTAACTCTTTTTTATTAATCGCATCTTTTTTTGTTGCCTTATTTTTCAAATCAACTTGTTTTTCTTCTTTGATATTCATAGCTTTATTATCTTTTTTATTTAATATTTTTTTTGTTATATTTTTATTTTGAACTGATTTATTCTTTTTAGTAGGGAAAAAATATATTATTCCTGCTAATAATAAACTTACTAAAATCAATATAATATAAAAATTTTTTTTGTTATTAATTTTATTCCCCATTTTTATCACCCTTTTGCATTATAATAGTATGTATTGTTATTGTAGAATTTACTAATTTACTATTTTTCTTTACTATTATATTATCAATTATTAGTTTTTTACTTAAATTGTTTAAACTATTCAAATAATTTAGCAAATTAGAATAACTAGAACTAATATTTAATTTTATTACAAATTTTTTATAAAATTTTCCATTTTCTTCCATAAAATCTACTGTTTTAAATTGAATTTTCCAATCTTTTCCTTTTTGAATAATTTCATTTCTTAAAAATTGTTTTTCTGAAGAATTAATATATACCTTCTTTAAATTATTATACTCTTTCGTTTTATTTTCTATTTCTGCTTTTTTATCTTTTAATTTTGACATTTTCCCTACTGATTTTGCATATTCAAATTTATAATTTAACAACTTTTTTTTATTAATTGCAATATTTTCTATGTCATTTTTAAATATAAAATTATAAGAAAACGATATTAAAATCATATATCCAACTATAATTAAAGCTCCTTTTTCTTTGTCATCTTTTGAAAGTTTTGAAAATTTATTTTTTATTTTTTTTAACATTTTCAACCTCCAAGTCTAACTTTATTGAAAATTCAGCTCCATTTTTTTTCTCAATTGTTGCTTTTTTCATCCAATTTAAAACTACATTTTTATATTCTTCTTCTAGTCTCCTAAAAAAATCATTTATATAAATTTCAGGAAATCCATCTTCTGATATACATTTTCCATTTAATACCACTGTCCCTTTATTATATTTTATTGAAGTAAAATATATTCTTTCCACAGCTATCTCATTTAATCTATAAAAAAAATCTATTATACTATTATCCTTATTTAAATTTTTTATATTTTTTATATCTTCATCTAATTTTAAAGTTTTTCCATCTAATTTATCATACTCTTTTACTAGTGGCTGTAATTCTTTTGTCATCTTTTGAAATTTTACCAACTCTTTTTTTGATACAATATTTTCCCACATTATAGTTAAATATATTACCAAAACTGGCAAAATAAAAATTATAGCAAAAAAACTAATTTTTTTATATTTTTTTATATTTTCTATCTTTTTTTTATCTTCTTCCCTAACAAATTCCATTGGTGGTTTTGTCATTAAAATTGTTCCTAGCATATCTGAAAAAATCATACTTTTAGCTAAAAAATCTTCTGAATCTTCTATGTCTAATTCTGCAACCCCACTATAAGCTTCATGATTATACATTGAAAAATCTCTCATAAAAAAATCTTCCATTCTACTAACCTCAAAGATTTCTCCTGTTAAATATATTGTATTAATATCATGCCCTCTATTATTATTTTTGAAATATATTATTGAATTCTCTATCTTTCTCAACAAATTATTTCCTAAAGTTTCATATATAAAATTTATTTGTCTTATCTCATCTTCATTACTATTTTCATTTTTGTTTATTAATTCTTCTGCAATATCTTTATCTATGTAACCATATATTTTCATTTTTTTTAATGCTTCTTCTCTAGAAATTTGAAAATTATTCATTATACTTTTTACTATGCTATCCCATCCAATTGGAATTTCCCTATAGACTTCCAATATTTTTTCTTTATATATCATAATAATTGTATTAGATTTTGAAACATCTATTAAAACACTGTTTTCTTCTTCTTTAGTTCTTTTTTTAAAAATTCTGTCTAAAGAAAAAACTTCAAAATCTATTCCTGATAATTTCACATTTAATCTCTTAAAAAAATCTATATCATCCTTTGATAATAATATATAAAATATACTATAAAATCTTTTACCTTCTACTTCAATTTCTCCCAAATTTTGATATACCAAATTTGATAAATCTCTATCAGGAAAAATTTTCCCGACTTCTCTTTTTACCACTTGTTTTAATTCATCTTCTGGCATAATTGGTATTTTAAGACCTCTACAAGGAATATTTGGAAAATTATATTCTAAATATATACTGTTTTTTCCCAATTTTTTATCTTTAATTTTATTTTTTATAATATTTATTATATATGATTTCTTATCTTCTACATTATCATCTATTTCTATAATTTCATTATATAAAATTTTCATTCTTTTAGATTTATCTATTAATATAAATTTTATTCTATTTATTTCAATACTAATAATTAAACTTTTTTTCTTCATTTCCCCACCTCTATTCATAAAAAATTCTAATAATTACTTTATACACTTTATCTCTATTTGTTAGTTCCCCATTAAATCCTGATTTTAATTTGATTTTATATTCTTTATTTAATTCCCCATTTTCTTGTGAAATATATGATTTTGTTAAAGTTTCCCCTGCTTTTGTATCATCTATTACTGTTAAACTTGATTCCTCCTTTTTTATATAGTCCAATTCCCAATTTGCATTTATATTTCTTTCTATAACTGTAATATATATTTTACTTATGTTCGTTATAGTCTCGCCAGGAATCTCTTTCATTTTAAAAGTAAACTCTTTTATTTTATTATTTACAAATATATATGTTTTTACTTTTGACATTTTATGTCCTGGATTATCTGTTAAATCTTGTGACCAATTATCATCTCCTGTGCTAATTTGTTCCTCCATTACAACATTTGAAATTCCATCTGCATTAGCATCATCTATATTTATTTGTTCTGTTGAAATTCCACTTTCTAATCCTTTATCAGCTATAGAGCTTATTCCAATACCTATTATTATTAATACTATCATAAAAAATATAACAATTATTACACTTGAACCACTATTTTTCATGAAAATTCACCCACTTTTTATTTGAATTTAAAACCAGTAGAAAATTTTAATTCAGGTGCTATTTTATTATCAGATATTGCTCCCTGCTCTTTTATAATTATTTTCATATAATCAGCATTAACTAAATCTCCTGTATTTGGATTTTCAATTACTGTAGTTACATCGCTATTGTTTGTTTTATAAAATACAAATTTTACACTTGTTAATTTTACACTACTTTCTGCCCAATCTGTTCCTTTACTCCTAAATATTGGAATATTATCTCTATAAAAATTTTTGCCTTTTCCTAAATCACTGTTATCTTCTGTTGTATCTCTTGTGCCATTCCCATTTTCATCCCACCAGTACCAATAATAATTATTCTCTTTATCCTTTATTCTTACCCCTACTACATTTCCACTGTTGTCTTTTACTATATCATTTAGTTCTGGTGTTACTGTCAAATTACTTTCTATTAATTTATTCTCTATTCTCTTTAAAACTGGCTTTATCTTTGTTATTGAATCTGTTATTTCTACATTCATTGTATATGCTTTAGTTGCGAAAATAATTATTTTGCCAATTCCTGCCATTATAAATCCCATAACAGCTATTGAAATCATTAATTCAATTAGTGTAAATCCTCTATTTTTCATATTACACCTCTATTTTTTTCTTGGTAGTGTCAAATAAAGTTAATCCAATTTTTTTGAACCACTAAGGAACAATTAAATACATCAACGCAGAGCCGCAGAGAAATCAGAGTTTACACAGAGAATAAGAAAATATCATAGCTTATTTTCTGAATAAAATTTATACTTTCCTAGTAAATTAAAAAAATTAAAAAGTTTATTTTCTGTGTACGTTTTTCTCTGCGAGTTCTTTGCGAACTCTGCTCCTCTGCGTTATACTATTTTTTCTTTAAATACCAAATCAAAACTACTCTATTTTTTGTATTATAATTATTATTGATATTATAAGAATCTTTGTAATAACATTCAACTTTCACTTTTTTAGTGTCTGTAGTAGTATCTATAGGTGCTGGTGTCAAGTCAGAATCATTTACATATATTACAGATACTTTTCTATAATAATTTTTATCTTCAGGCTCTTTATTTGAATCTAATCCATTAAAATCTAAAATCCCAATTCCAGATTCATTATATCCATTATAATCATCTATATCATCCCAATCATTCTCTGCTCTGTTTATAGAACTTTTGTCCTCATCATCTTCTCTTACTATAATTGCTGTTCCCGTCTCTACTCTACTCCACTGCCCTGCATTTGGAGTATCTCTTTTTTTCTTTTTCTCATCAAATCTCTTTAATTTTATCTCTTCTAATAATTCTTTTGCATAATGAGAAGCTACAAATTTTCTTTTCCCTTCAATTGTAACATTTGTATTATTTGCTATTACCTGCAGAAAAGGAAATACTGCCAATGTTAATATTACTATAGCAATTAAAATTTCCACTAATGTAAATCCATTATCTTTTCTATTCCCTAATTTATCTTCTAGTTTCTTTCCCAATTTTCTTTTCATTTTGCAAATATTCACCTAGCCTTTTTATTCCCTCTTCTAAATTCTCAATAGAAACAGCATATGATATTCTAATAAATCCCTCTAAATTAGTTCCAAAATCAATCCCTGGAGTTACTGCCACTCTAGCTTTTTCTAATGTTTTATATGCAAATATTAAAGAGTTATTTGTATATTCTCTAACATCTATAATTATATAATAAGCTCCCAAAGGATTTGCTGCTACTTTTAATCCCCATTTTTTTATTTCAGCAAGAGCAAATAGCCTCCTTTTATTATACTCTTTTACCATATTATTAATTTGTTTATCTACATTTTCATTTGTCAATGCTTCTATTGCAGCATATTGAGATATTGTATTTGCTGAAATAAAGAGATTCTGCTCCAATTTTTGAGTTAACATAATATATCTATCTGGAATAATTAAATATCCCAATCTCCAACCAGTCATTGCAAACAGTTTAGAAAATCCATTTAATGCAATTGCATTCACTGTATAATTTAATATTGTATCATATTGTTTCCCCTCATATACCAGCCCTTGATAAATTTCATCAGATATTATTGTTATTCCTAATTCTGCAAGCTCCATATAATCTTTTTTCTTTAATACTACACCAGTTGGATTCCCTGGACTGTTTATCAATATTGCTGCTGTTCTATCTGTTATTTTTTCTTTTATCTTTTCTATATTTATACTAAATCCATCTTCAGAAGACAATTCATAATAAGATACTTTTCCATTTAAAAATTTTATGAAATTAGGATAACAAGCATATCCTGGATTTGAAACTAAAATTTCATTTTTTCCACTAAATTCCATTGCAGTATATACTGCCAGTAAAAGCGCAGGACTTGTTCCTGCTGACACAACCACATTTTTATATTTTAAATTAGTTCCATACTTTTTATTATAATACATTGCAATAGCTTCTCGCAACTCTTTTTTCCCCATACTATGCGTATATCCTATTTTTTCTTCTTTAATTGCTCTTATTCCTTCATTTTTTATCTCTATTGGCGTATCAAAATCTGGTTCCCCTATCTCTAGGTGGATAATATCTTCCATTTCGTTGGCTTTTTCTAATATATCCATAACTTTAAATGATTTTATTTCTGCCATATTTATCACCCCTATATTTTTGAAATAGAGTATATTAAAAAATCTAATTCAAAATTTTCGCCGAAAAATCGTTAAAACATTCGATATTTTCAGCTCGATTTTGAAAATATTTTCTACATATACTATAGTTAAAAGTAATTTGTTTGCCAATACAAATTCTCTAATCTAATTCTCTATTAGCAATTCCATTTAAATTTAATTTAGCCATCTCTATCCCTCTATATTTCACTTCATAATACGCTGCTGCTGCTATCATCGCCCCATTATCTGTACATAGTTTTAACGAGGGATAATATACTTCCATTCCATTTTTTTCTCCTGCTTCTTTCATCTCTTTTCTAAGCAATGAGTTCGCAGCTACTCCTCCTGCTAATAATATATTTTTCACATTTTTTTCTTTTGCCGCTTTTATTGTTTTTTCTACTAAAATATCTACAACTGTCTCTTGAAAACTTGCAGCTATATCTTCTATTATAACCTCTTTTTTTTGCATTTTCATTTTATTCAAATAATTTATTACAAATGTTTTTACTCCACTAAAACTAAAATCATATTCACCTGGAACTTTTGGTTTTGTTATTTTTAAAAATTTTGAATTCCCTTCATAATATAATTTATCTATTTTTGGTCCACCAGGATATTGCAACCCTAATACTCTTGCTACTTTATCATAAGCTTCTCCCACTGCATCATCTATTGTTCCACCTAAAGATTCAAATTTATACTCTTCATCCATATAAACTATATTTGTATGTCCACCTGAAACTACTAACACTATTGCTGGCAGCTCAATATCTTGCTCTATAAAATTTGAATAAATATGCCCTTTTATGTGATGTACTGGTATTAATGGTATCCCACTCCCATAACTTAACCCTTTTGCCACAGAAACTCCTACTAAAAGAGCCCCTATAAGTCCAGGTGCATAAGTTACTGCCAAATAATCCATATCCTTTAATTCAAAATTTGATTCATCCAACGCTTCTTTTAGTACCGCCATAATATTTTTTATGTGATGCCTAGAAGCTATTTCTGGCACAACTCCGCCATATTCTTTATGTATATCTATTTGAGAAGATATTATATTTGAAAAAATCTTTTTCCCATCTTCTACTACTGCAATTGATGTCTCATCACAAGACGTTTCTATACCTAGTATTCTCATTTTGATTCTCCTTTATTTATGTTCTTTTTAAATAAAAATTTTCTTTCTGGAATTAAAATTATACTCATTCCAATTATTATTAATATTATTCCTGTAAAAAAACTAACTTTAAAATTTTCTTTTAATATATAATACGCAAATATAGATGCCAAAACCGGCTTCAAATAAAACATTGAAGACCCTGCAGATACTGGAATTTTTCTTAAGCCATAAAAATAAAAAACATATGCAACTCCAGTTCCTAAAATTATAAGATATGCTATATAACCTATATTTTTTGAAAAATTTAAGATATTATAACTTTTTATAAATGGCAAATACCATAATGAACCTGTGAAAAATACAAAACCTGTTGTAAAAAACGGTCCATATAATTTTATATATTTTTTAGCTAAAACTATATATGCTCCAAAAGATGTAGCAGAAATTAGCATTAAAAGAGGCCCTGTTAAACTCTTAAAATTAATTAAATCAAATCCAAAACAAACTATATACGCTCCTATAAATCCAATAAAAATTCCTATTCCTATTTTTGTATTCATTTTTTCTTTTAATATTAGCCATGCAAATATTGTAGAAAAAATTGGATTTAAGCTAAATATAACAGCTCCTCTAGCTGCATCTATATATTTTAGACTCAAATGAAAAGCTCCAAGAGATATGGTTACACCTAAAATCCCAAGTAATGTCAATTTTATAAAATCATTCTTTTTTATTTTCTTTATTTTTTTGAAATCAAATGAAATTAATACAATTCCACTTAAAAAAAATCTCAAAAAAGCTAAATATATAGGGTCTATGTCATTACCTATTATTTTCGACACAACTTCTATTGTACTGAAAAATAAAATTGTAAAAAATATTGCTAAATATCCCATTTATATCCTCCTCTTTCTCAGAAAAAACATATTTTGTTTTATAAAATCTATTTTTTCTTAAAATTTTTAATTTTATCTATTATTTCTCTTATATAGTATAACATATTTATTAGTTTTTTTTTAGTTTTTAACAATCTTTTATTTGCTTTTTCTTTATTATTATTGTAAACTTATAATATAAATATATAAGTCACTTATTTTTTAAATATTATTGGCTTAAAGGAGATGAAACTATGAATAAAACTATCTTTGTAACTGGCTCTTCTTCTGGTATAGGAAAAGAAACAGTTAAATATTTTCAAAAAAAAGGGTGGAATGTAGCTGCCACAATGAGAAGCCCTGAAAAAGAAAAAGAATTAAACAAATTAGAAAATGTAAAACTTTACAAACTTGATGTTACAGATAATGATTCTATTCTTAGTTCTATAACTTCTGCAATTAATGATTTTGGTAAAATTGATGTGTTACTAAATAACGCAGGATTTGGAACTAATGGAATATTTGAAGCAGCTACAGATGAACAAATATATAGACAATTTAATGTAAATGTATTTGGTGTAATGAGAGTTATAAAAGGAATTTTGCCACATTTTAAAAATAACAAAAGCGGAACTATTGTAAATATTTCATCAATGGGAGGATTGGTTACAATACCTTTATATTCGCTTTATCATTCTACAAAATTTGCAATTGAGGGATTTATAGAATCTCTACAATTTGAATTAGCTACTTTTAATATTAAATTAAAATTAATAGAGCCAGGTGCAATAAAAACAGATTTTTATTCTCGTTCTAAAGAGGTTTTAATGAATGATAATCTTAGCGAATATAAAAATTATTTTGATAAAGTTACTAAAAATATAGATAATGCGGGTAATAATGGATTGCCTCCAATTGCTGTAGCTAAAAAAATATATAAAGCTGTTACTGATAATAGTAATAGATTAAGATATTCAATTGGAAAAGAAGCTCCATATTTGATTGCACTTAAAAGGTTTATTCCTAACTGGATAGTTTTTAAATTGACGAAATTTGTTATGGAGAAGTGAAATTGAATTGTTTAAGATAAAAATTATTAGCCTTTTACATATTTTCAACATCAGGGCGAACAGATAGGTTCGCCCTGATATAAAATTTTTCCCTCTTCTATCCTAATTCAGAATATTCTTTTGCTATTTTTGCTGCAACTTTTGCATTATTATAAACTAATTTTATATTTGAAGCCAAACTATCTCCACCTGTTAAATCTTTTATTTTAGATAATAAAAATGGAGTGCTTTCTTTTCCTTTTATCCCTTTTTCTTTTGCTTCTTTTACTGCTTTGTCTATTGCTTCATTTATTGTGTAATACTCCATTTGATACTCTTCTGGAATTGGGTTTGCTATTATAAATCCACCTTTTAATCCTAAATCCCATTTAGCTTTCATTGCTAATGCTACTTCTTTTTCCTCTTCTATTTTATAATCTACATTAAATCCGCTTTTTCTTGTATAAAATGCAGGTAATTCATCTGTTCTTACTCCTACAACTGGCACCCCTTTAGTTTCTAAATATTCCAAAGTTAATCCAATATCCAATATTGATTTTACCCCTGCACAAATTACTGCAACATCTGTATTAGCTAATTCTTCCAAATCTGCTGATATATCCATAGTTGTTTCTGCTCCTCTATGCACACCGCCTACTCCTCCTGTTGCAAAAACTTTTATTCCGGCAAGTGCGGATATTATCATTGTAGATGCTACTGTAGTTGCTCCATCCATTTTTTTTGCTATTATAAATGGTATATCTCTTCTACTTGCTTTCGTTACATTTTCCCCTGCTTTTCCTAAATATTCAATTTCATCTTTTGTTAATCCTGCTTTTAATCTTCCATTTAAAATTGCAATTGTTGCTGGAATTGCTCCATTTGCTCTTACTACTGCTTCCACTTTTAATGCTGTTTCCACATTTTGAGGATATGGCATTCCGTGTGATATAATAGTTGATTCTAACGCTACTACTGGTTTCCCCTCTTCTATAGCTTTTTTTACCTCTTCATTTACATCTAAATACTTTTTAATATTTAACATTACTTCATCTCCCTTTTTATATATTATATTTGTATTTTATCCAGTTATAAATCACGCTCTCATTAAATTAAGAATAATTTCCAAAACTAAAAGATTCAGCACAAAGAAAGAAGATCACAAAGAAGCACAAAGAGAAGCTTATAAAATTAATTTATATATTTCTATCTCTATAATAAAAAAATTATTAACTAAAAAATAAGCTACGCTTCAGCTCGTAAAGTGTAAATATTTCCCTAAAATTTTGGTTTCTGAAAAATTTTGCCTTAGAAAATCGCATATTTCAAAAAAACTGCATAGCTTATTTTCTAAATAAATTTATACTTTCCTAATAACTAAAAAAATGTTTTCTTCGTGTATCTTAGCGTTCTCCTTTCTTTGTGCTGAACGAATTACCGCCTTTATGTATTGTCAATTTCTCTTAATCTAACGCTCTAGTTCTCTTTCAATTTTATGTATCTCCTCTACTGATAGCTTAGGATTTATTGTTTCTTCACTTGAAATTGCTACAATACTTGCCATTGCGCTAAATTTTACGCTTTCATATATATCCAATGAATTTATATGCGAATACGCCAGTCCTGCTGCAAAAGCATCTCCTGCTCCACTTGCATTTACCATTTTTACTTTTTTAGTTTTGAATATACCACTTTTTTCTTCATTTTGATAATAAACCCCATCTTCTCCTAATGTTATTATTACTGTTTTTACTCCTTTATTTATAAAAATATCCCCTGCTTTTTTCAAATCTGAATCTGTTTTTATTTTTATCCCTGTAAGTATTTCTGCTTCTATTTTATTTGGCTTTATTATTTGAAAATATCCAATTATATCTTTTATTTTCATAGCTTTTGAAGTAGATACTGTGTCTAATAAAAATTCTGTATCTCCGCTAAATTCTTTTACTATATATTCGATTGTTTCTTTTGGTATGTTTGTGTCTATAACGCATAAATTAGAATTTTTAATTATTTTATCTTTTGTTTTTATAAACTCTACATTCATATTTTCAAAAATATCCATTGCAGCAATTGCAACATCCATATTTCCATTTTCATCTAAAATAGACAAATATGTAGAACTATTACTATTCTTCATTATCAAAGAATTCTCTATTTTTATCCCAACTTCCCTAGAATGTTCCGTTATATTGTCAGCGTATATATCGTCCCCTAAAACTGTTATTAAATTTGTATCAATCCCTAATTTAACTAAATTTTCTGATATATTTCTTCCAACACCTCCCAATGCCAATTTTATTGCGCCAGGATTAGAATCATTTTTTATTAATTTCTTAAAAGGAAACCCATAAATATCAATATTTGCTCCGCCAACTACACAAACATATGGATTTTCTCTTACAATATATCCTTTTCCTGTAATATAACCCTTTTTTATCAAATTACTAATATGAACTGCAGCTCCTGACCTTGTTATCCCTAATTTTTCAGCTAATTCTTTTTGAGAAATAAGAGGATTTTTTCTTATTTCTTCTAATATTTGATTCTCTCTATTTGTCATCATACCTCCTTTTTCCAAAATTAACAAAAGTTTAGCTTGTTAAACTTTTGTTAATTTTGATTATACAACATTTTTGTTATATTTTCAACTCTTTTTTATAAAAAGTTGTAGAGGAAATGTTGCACGTGCCAAAATATCAATAAAATCAAAAAAAGCAAAAGAATTAAATCTTTTGCTTTTTCCCAAAATTAATATTTTTTATATTTTCAATTTTTATTATTCCTAATTATCACTAACCATCTTTATAATCTCAGCTTTTGTTTTATCATCTAATTTTTCTCCAATATCATCATGTCCTGCACCTTCGACTATCATAAGCTTTTTAGTCCCTCTAGCTTTATTAAATAGATCTTTTGAATTACTCGGTGATACCATTTTATCATTAGAGCCATGAATGAATAGTACATTGCTGTTTATTTTGTCAATTTTATTAATATTGTCATATTTGGCATCAGATATCCATGATCCTGGTATATCAAAACTTGTGAATCCTTTTAATTCATTTGTAAAATCTGTAAATGCAGACATAGTAATAAGAGATTTTTCATTCTCTTTAGTTGCTAAATCTATAGCCACTGCACTTCCAAGCGAATGACCCATAATTATTATATTCCCATCTTTAAATTTACCACTATCTATTGTTAATAAATAATTATAAGCATACTGGGCATCTTCATATGTACTTGCTTCTGTTGTTGTAAATCCTGATGACTGTCCATATCCTCTATATTCCATTGCAAAGAAATTAATTCCATTTTCATAAAAGAAATTTGCCATCTCTATTTGAGTTCCTTTATCTATTCTCCCACCATTTCCATGAAAAAACAGAACAATTTTATCTTTGTAAACATCATTTTTTCCTTTTACATATAATCCATAATTATCACAATTTCCATAATTCATTTTTACAAGTTCCCAACTATCTTTTGGAATTTTTAATTCAGAAAAGTTATAATCACTATTTTTGCTATTCCCAGCAAATAAAACGCTTCTTTCCATATCTACACATGAAACTGTATTTATTATTAATACAAAGCCTATAAAAATATTTTTCATAATTTTTTTCATAATTTATCTCCTTCATTGTTTTATTGTAGTCCCAAACATAATAACTGGATATCCGAAATCTGCCATCATATTTTTATACCCTATATTATTTACACCAATTTCTAAATCTAATGCCCATTTTTCTCTAATTTTATATTCAACTCCAAGTTTAATATTTGTTTTTAAACTAACTTTTTTTTCATCACTTCTAAACTCAGTTAATTCTTCAAAGACCATATATCCACCCCATTTTTCACCTTCATATTTTGGAACAAATCCAATAACAGGATAAATTTTTATATCTGATGTTTTCAACGAATAAAGTGTTGGAAATGATAGATATCCATTTAAAGTTGGTCTTTTTCCATTTTGTTTTATTATATTTTTTACCAATGCAGGTTCAAACATAATAATATTTTTTGAAGCAAATACAGGTGAAGTTATATTCATATCTAAATTTAATTTATCATTAACTCCATATTTTACTCCGCCACTTATATTTGGAGATGAATTCATTCCTACTGCTATTTCATAAACAACATCATCTTTTTTTACCATATTTTTACCAACTGATAAACCTGTACATCCTGTTATTAGCAAACATAAACTCGCTACAACTATTATTATTTTCACTTTGCCCTCCTCTTTCTGTTTTAGAATATTATGTTTTATAATACCACTTATAATATTTTTTGTCAAAACGTTTATAATAGCAAAAACAGCGTAGCTTATTTTTTGAATAAATTTATACTTCACTAATAAATAAAAAAAAGAGCTGTATAATTACAGCCCTTTTATTTATTTATCTTTTTTAAAGAATTTAACCAAAGCATATAAAAGTGTCATAGGATGTGGTGGACATCCAGGAACAAACAGGTCAACTTTAAATAGATTACTTACACCATTTAATTGCTCTTTATTATCTCTAAATACTCCTCCAGATAATGCACAAGCTCCCGAAGCTATTACAACTTTTGGATTTGGAACTGCCTCATACGCTTTTTTTAACGCATATTCCATATTTTTAGTTACAGGCCCTACAATTAATAATCCATCAGCATGTCTTGGAGATGCTGCAAATTGTATCCCAAATCTTGACAAATCATAAACTGGAGTATTTAATACATTAATATCTGCCTCACAAGAATTACATCCTCCAGCTGAAACAACTCTAAGCTGCAAAGCTCCTCCAAATATTTTTTTAAAATATTCTTTACTCTCTATTTCCATTTTTTTATTTTCTTTATCTATTATCAAATCATTTTCATTTGTAACACCCATCTCAAAATTTTGAGAAAATTTAACAAATTCTCCATTAGCAACTCTTTCACATTCACCACAAAAAGTACATTTTCTCAAATCAATACTTTTATTTTCTACATTAATAGCATCTTGAGGACATATTTTTGCACACTCTTCAACTACTTCTTTAGAACATTCAGGATTAATTACCGGTACTCCTCTATAATTTTTAGGAAGAGAAATTTTCCCTTTTGGATATTTAGATGTTCTATTCCCTTGCTCCGCTCTATTTTTAATTATATCTATAAACATTTTTATTACCTCACTTTTTTATGTTTTTCTTATATTTATTATTACTACTTTAATTCTTTCAGCACAAAGACGCAAAGAACACTAAGATACACAAAGAAAACATTTTTTATTATTTGCGTATAAACGGATTATCCCTATATATAAGCCCCTCTTCGTGACCCTTTGCGCTCTCCTTTCTTCGTGCTGAATCTTTTATTCTTTTCTTATATTTACTATTAATACTTTAATTCTTTCAGCACAAAGACGCAAAAACTCTAAGATACATTAAGGAAACATCTTTTATTATTTGCATATAAACGGATTATCCCTATACATAAGCCCCTCTTCGTGACCCTTTGCGCTCTCCTTTCTTTGTGCTGAATCTTTTATTCCTTTCTTCATCTCCCTACAAATCAAACCCACAATACGACAAATTAAAACTTTTATTACAAACAGGAAAATCAGCTATAGCTTCATTTCTTAATGCAAATGCAAGTCCATCCCAATTATGAAAAGATGGGTCTTTTATCTTATATCTCAATATCTCGCTTTTAGAATCTGTAATCACACAATGAGAAAGCTCTCCTCTCCATCCTTCCTGCATTGTTACAACCAAACTATTTACCCCTAACTCTATCTCTTTTTTCTCCTCATTTTCACTCTCTTTTTCCCCATAAAATTCCAACTCTTTCAAAAAACGTTCTACCAATTCAAATGACTCTTTAACTTCTCTATATCTCATTAATGCTCTAGCTAATACATCTCCTGATTTTTCTCTTATTTTCTCAACTTTTACTTTTTCCCAAATTCCAGTTGGAAAACTATCTCTTACATCATATTTTATTCCACTTGCTCTTGCAGTAAATCCAACCATTCCAAGCTGTTCTGCTGTTTCTTTGTTTACTTTTCCTGTATCTTCAAATCTTCCAACTACTCCTGCTTGTGCAAATATCATATCCCCAACATGTATAGTCTCTTTTTTTAGTTGCTCCAATCTCTTTAAATAATCATTTTTTTGACTTTCACTAATTTCAAATCTTGCTTTTTTAGCTCTTATTAATCCTTTTCCAAATCTATTCCCGCAAATATCAAGCAATATATTTAAAAAATCTCCTCTCATTCTCCCATAATATGCTGCTGGTGGCAAAAATGCTACATCTCCACTAAGAGCTCCTAAATCTCCAACATGATTTGCTATTCTTTCTAATTCCAAAGCTATTCCTCTTATTAAAAGTTGATTTTTATCTAATTTTATATCTGCCAAACTTTCTATTGCTTCTGAAAATGCTATTGAATTCCCAATTGTTGTATCCCCTGCCACACTTTCTATTATTAATGGTAATTTTTTCATAGATGCTTTTAAAAGTTGCTTTTCTACTCCTCTGTGTTGATATCCATGTTGTATTTCTAAATGTAAAACTTTTTCCCCTATACAATTAAATCTAAAATGACCAGGTTCTATAACTCCTGCATGAATTGGTCCCACTGCTACTTGATGAATCTCTTCTCCTTCCACTTCATAAAATGGATAATTTCCAGGAATAACCTCTTTATAATCATTTTTAAAAGCATCCTTTTTCCCAGTATAATTTTTGTGATATCTTAAAGATTTCATCCAGGGATGATTAATTATTTCTATTCCAAATTGTTCTGCTAACTCTCTTTCAAACATATTTAGTTGTGGAATTTTATTTGTTAAACTTTCATATTTATTAGGTGCTTCTGTTATTCCTAACCATAATTTTTCTGTTCTTAATATTGCTACTAATTTTATTTTTTTATTTTCATCTTTAAATCCAAAATATTGAACTATTTTTGCATTTTTTTCAGACAATTCTAACATTTCATTATAAAAATCTTTAAACTCCATTATTGTAATATTCTCTAAATTTATCTTTTCTCCATTTTTTATATTTATAAATTTATTATTCATGAATCATACCTCCAATCACTGCTACTGCACTTGTCATTATATCTGAAATTTGGTTTATTTGCATATAACAAAGCACCAAAGATGTAAATAGCAATATATATTGTGGATAAACTCTCCATCTGTTTTCTTTTACTTTAGGCTCTACTTCTGATTCTCCAAATGACATTTTTACCACATATTTTGAAAGTCCTGCAAATATTAAAATTAAACTTAACACAAATATTCCAGCACTTATATATGCACCTCTTCTTAATGCACCCAAAACTATAAAAAACTCACTAAAAAATAGTCCAAATGGAGGAAATCCAGCTATTCCAATAAACCCAGCAAACATTATAATCGCTGTTTTAGGTAAAAATTTGAATATATTTCCAACTTTATCTATTAATTTAGTTTTATAACTCATTAGCACATTTCCTGCTGATAAAAACAGAGAAGATTTTATCAAAGCATGATGAACTAAATGAAACATAGCACCATATGCAGCTATTCCGCCTATTCCTGTTCCAAATGCAATAATACCCATATTTTCTATACTTGAATAAGCCAACATTCTTTTATAATCATATTGTTTTAATATAAATACCGCTGCTACAACTGTTGATAATAGTCCTAATATTATTAATGATACATCTGCAAATTTCCCTAATTCTGCCAAATGCAATATCCTACTCATTTTAAATATTCCCAAAAATGCTGTATTTAACAAAGCTCCTGAAAGTAATGCTGAAGCTGGACTTGGAGCTTCACTATGTGCATCTGGAAGCCAAGTATGCATTGGAGCAAGTCCCATTTTTGTTCCATACCCAATTAATATAAATAAAAATCCTATTTTTAACCAATCTTTATTTAATAACATTGCATTTTTTTCTAATTCTGTAAAATTCAAATTTATACTTAATCCAGCTTTATCTCTTGCTATTGCTATTAAAAATGTTCCAAGTAGCGCTAATGCAATTCCTACAGAACACACTAACACATATTTCCAAGTTGCTTCTAATGCTGTTTTTGTCTTATGAACATATATAAGTGGAGCACTTGTTAAGCTTGTTGCCTCTACCGATATCCAAAACAGTATTAAACTATTTGAAATTGCAACAGAACTCATTGATGCTAAGAAAAATAGCATAGAACTTGTAAAAAGTTTTTCATTTTCCATCTTCTCTTCTTTTAAATAAGAAACTGTATAAATTGATATCATAAAAAAAAGATATGATGTCACCGCTAAAACTAATATTCCTTCTGGTTTTATTCCTACATATTCATTAAATAATGGAACTGAAATCCCCCTCCAAATTAAAATTGTAAATATAATGTGAATTAAACCAGTAATTGGCAAAAGCCATCTTCCATATTTGTTTTTCACCAATAATGATAATATTCCTGCTATAATTGGTATTAAAATAACTAACTCAGCCATATTATTACTCCTTTAAATTTTTTAGTTTTGAACTATTTATATCGTGAAATGTAATATTTATTTGTTGAAGTACAATTACCATAATCATCACTCCAACTAAAATATCCAATAATACTCCAAATTCAACAATATATCTACTTTTATTTGATAGGGTTATTCCTATTAAATAAATTCCATTTTCCATCATTAAATATCCTATTATTTGAGTTATCGTTTTTCTTCTAGATGTCAGCAAAAACATACCTGATATTATAGTTGCCATTGCTGTAATCCCGAGTAAATTCCCACCAATTGGGAAATGCACTTTATTTCCTAAATATGTTGATAAAACTATTATGAATAAGGCTATAAACATCGAAAAATTATACCCTATAATTGGCTCTATCTCTTTTTTTATTTTAATTTTATTAAATACACTCATTAACAACCAAGGAATTAAAAATCCTTTTACAGTCAAAGTTATTAATATAAATATAGCTGTTATTGTTGAAATTTTTTCTTCTAAAAACATAGGCATTATTGAAACTAATGCTCCTTGCAAAAACATAACCATAATCAAAATTCTTAACCTACTAGAATTAAGTGCAAAAATAAGCGATAGCAATATTACGGAAAGCATTATATGTGATATTGTAATCATTTTAACCTCCCTAAAATAATTATATTTGCAAAAAAGACTAATGCAAAAGATGTTAATATATATTTAGGAACTTTAGTAAATCTAAATCTTGCCATAATAGATTCTACAATTCCAATAAACAGATATATTAAAGCAACAACTATATAAAATACTATTATGTCTACCCAGAAATTTCTAAAAGAAAACGGAACTATTAATCTTGCTATAAACACTGAATAAAACATAAGTTTCATATTAGCTCCAAGATGTATAAGCCCTAATTCTGGTCCACTATGGTCAAGCACCATAACTTCATGAATCATTGTAAGCTCTAAATGTGTTGCATGGTCATCTACTGGTATTCTTGAATTTTCTGTAAGCAAAATCATAAATAGCGATATGATTATTAACATTAACGAAGCTCCATACATCCCCCATAAATTCATACCATTTGCAATTGATAAACTTTTAGAAAAACTTATAGTTCCAGTTATTTTTTGTATAAATATAAATGTCATAAACAGAGTTAATTCTGCTATAATTGAAAAATAAGCTTCTCTACTAGCTCCCATTCCTTCAAAAGCCGATCCTGTATCAAGTGCTGCTAATATTGTGAAAAATCTTCCTAATGCCATAAGATAAATTATAAAAATCATATCTCCTTTAAATGAAAATATTGAATTTACCCCTCCAAATGGAAAAAACATTAAAACTACTGTTATTACTGAAAATGATATTATTACACTCATTCTAAAAATAAACGTTGTAGTCTCACTATAAACAGAGCTTTTATATTTAAAAAGTTTTATTAAAGTATAATAATTAATAAATATTGAAGGTCCCTTTCTACCTGCAAAGAATGCTTTTACTTTCAATATTATTGCTGCAAATAATGGTGAAATTAAAACAGTTAAAACAAATAATATTATAGATTTCATTTTATTACCACCTCTACTATTAATAACAATACTATTCCTCCTACAATATATAATATGTAGGCATGAAGGTCTCCAGATTGTATCCATCTTAATTTATCCATCACTGCTAAAACTGGTCTTACAATGTATTTCATTATAAAATATTCTGCTATGTCTATTGTTTTAGAATGATATTTACTTTTTTTAGGAAATAATCCTTCAACTTCTATTGTTTTTTCTTCTATTTTTATAAATGGTTTAAAAAAATTAACTATCTCCATTGCATATGAACTACCTGTATATTGCATTTTTGATGTTCCATATTTATATCCACAACCCCAAGTAACACTTTTTTTATTCTTTGAATTTATATAAAATATTTTCCATAAAATATATACTACAATTAATACTCCTAAAAATATCATTGCTCCAAATGTTATTTCAGATGGAATTGTTAATGTTGGCATAACTGCATCTTTTGACACAAACCAAAATGTTTTTACAATATTTGACACTACATTAATAGGTAATGCTGGTAAAATTCCAATTGAAATACACACTAATGCCAATATTTCCATTGGAAGTGTCATTTCCCATTTACTTTCAACAGCTTTTGCTGCTTTTTCATTTCTTGCATTTCCTAAAAATACCACTCCAATCACTTTTGTAAAACAAGCTGCTGCTAATCCGCCTATTATAGCAAGTGACAAAATTACAAATGTAGCAAAAGCAAATGAAACTCCACTTCCACTGTTAATTCCACTAAATCCAGCAAAATATATTAAAAATTCACTTACAAATCCGTTAAATGGTGGTACTCCTGATATAGCTAATGCTCCTACTAAAAATGTTATTCCTGTAATCTTCATATTTTTCATCAAACCACCCATTTGTTCTATAACTTCAAGCTTAGTTTGATGTAAAACAGAACCTGCTCCCATAAATAGCAATGATTTAAACAGTGCATGATTTAATATATGTAATATCCCACCAGCAAATCCAAATATAGCCATTGTACTATTTCCAATAGAAACTCCAACCATTCCAATTCCTAATCCAGTGGTAATTATTCCTATATTCTCAATACTGTGATATGCCAATAATTTTTTCAAATTATGTTGTCCTAAAGCATATACAACTCCTAAAACTCCTGATATTGCTCCAATTATTACTACCATATAACTTATGGAAATCATATTTGTATGTAAAATAAGATACATTTTTATAATTCCATAAATCCCAATTTTTATCATAACTCCTGACATAATTGCAGATACTTGACTTGGTGCCACAGGATGTGCATAAGGCAGCCACACGTGAACAGGAAACAATCCTGCTTTTGAACCAAATCCAATAAATGCTAATATAAATGCAATTAATTTTATGTTATCAGGTATATTTCCAATTGTGTCAAATCCAAAACTTTTTGTATACGCATAAATCAATCCAAATGAAGCAAAAATTGCCATTCCTCCAATGTGAGTAAATACAAAATATACATAACCTGCTTTTCTAACTTTTTCTTTATTATAGTCATAAATAACTAAAAAGAATGCTGATAAAGACATAACTTCCCAAGCAAATGCAAATGTAAGTAAATTATTTGCAATTACTACTAAAATCATAGATACCACTAATATAGAATAAAAAAAGTAATTCCCAGCTACCCTTAATGCTTTTTTTCTATTCTCCATATATGAATACCCATATAAAGCTCCTAACATACCAACAAAGCATATAATCGTTATAAAAAATGCTGATAATGGTGTTACTTTAAATTCCATTGGGAAATGCATTAGTCCACTGTATTTCACTATATCAGGATAGTTCCCTGTTAATAACTCTTTAATAGCTGTAATAACTCCCAATATTGAACCTAATCCAATAAAAAAGACTGCTGTTACTCTCATAAAAGTAAAATTTTTATATAAAACTAATGGCAAACTGCCACCTAATAATATAAAAAAAATTACTACCCAAATAGTGCCCATAACCTCTCCTCCATTTAAAATTAATTTATATTTTTTTTCTTCTTTCCATTATTTCATCCCATTCAACTTTTTTTAATCTTATAAACTCAATAATTTTTTCTTTTGATTGAAGCTCCAGCATATCTAGAAACTCCTTATTACGAGATAAAAAAGATATTTTAGCCAATAATTCTATATGTCTCTCTTTTCTAGCACTCAAAATTAAAAATAATGTATGTATTTTTTTACCATCCAAAGCATTATAATCTATTGGCTTTTTTAAAAAACATACAAAAACTCTCTCATCTTCTATCTCCTCAATAACTTTCTCTTGAGGATGAGGCACTGCTATTCCATTTCCTATTCCTGTAGATATCATCTCTTCTCTTTTTATTAATTCTTCAATTAATTTATCTTTTTTCAAATTTACAGGCAATTTAATAATTCCCACCATATTTTCTATTACCTCTTTTACATCATCTCCTTCTACTTCATAAAACCCACCTTTTCCCAATAAATCTGGCAAATTAATCGGTTCTTCATCTTCTATTTCTTTTTTTCTATTTACCATTTTATTTTCTGAAATCCACCTGTTTATCTCTTCTTCACTAAAACGATATTGCCCATTGATTTTATAAGCAGGTATTTTCCCTGATTTTATCCAACGGTAAATAGTTTTTTCCGATACATTTAAAATCTCCGTAATATCAGCAATTTTTAAGTTCATTTATCATCTCCTGTGCTTATTTTTTATGTGTCCAATGCTAGCTTTATATAAATTGTCTCTATTTTACTCTTAATTTCTATTTTTGTCAACAAATGTCTTTAAATGTCTAATTGTTTTTTTATAATTAGATTAAAAATTTAACCTTAACATATCGAAAATCTTCCTTGCAAAATTACTAATAAAATACTATAATAACTAATAAGAATATTATTATTTTTAATGGCTCTCCAGGAGATGATTATATGAATATTATTTTAGAATTAATTAATAAGAACTTTAGCGACTATTTATGTATCTATGAAATCAAAGATTCATTTTTTTTTAATGGATTGGAAATTGAAGATAGTGAAATTGAAAAAATACTTTTTAAATATACTAAAAATAATAATGAAATTTTTGAAATAACCAATTATACTGATTTCCAATTTTCTAATATAACCTTAAATGAACTTTCAGAAGATTTACAAGATTATATTCAAAACAAAAGAAAACAATATAGTATAAATAATAATTTAGATAATCTCTCTAACAATAACTATTTAGATACAGATTTTCATATAAAAAAGAAACAGCTCAAATTAATATGAGCTGTTTCTTTTTTATATACTCAAATATTTATTAAAATATAATGATTTTAAATAAAACTATATTTTAACTTCTTTTTTAATCTTAAATCCATATTCTGATACATACACTCCAAATAATGTCATTATCCCACAAAAAATAAAAAAATGGCTCCCTGAACCGGATTCGAACCAGTGACAAGGTGGTTAACAGCCACCTGCTCTACCAACTGAGCTATCAGGGAAACCAGTATGTATAAATTAAAGCTTGGCAGGGACCTATCCTCCCAGACCGCTACCAGTCAAGTACTTTCGGCGCATAAAGGCTTAACTACCAGGTTCGAAATGTAAACTGGGTGTACCCCTTTAGCTATACCCACCAAGCTAAATAATAATTGGTTTATGAACGTTTAAAAATAAACTTACGTTATTCTTTAAACAGTTCTTTAATATTCTTTTTTTTAAAAGAGATTCAAAATTGTATAGTAATATTACAAGCAGTTTTAATCAAAGAAACTATTTAAAGGTTAAGACCTCGGCTGATTAGTATTAGTCAGCTAAATGTATCACTACACTTACACCCCTAACCTATCGACCTCCTAGTCTCGAAGGTGCCTTACTAGCATACGCTATAGGAATACTTATCTTAAAGGGGGCTTCACGCTTAGATGCTTTCAGCGTTTATCCTGTCCAAACGTAACTACCCAGCTATGCTACTGGCGTAACAACTGGTACATCAGCGGTTTGTCCATCCCGGTCCTCTCGTACTAAGGACAGCTCTCTTCAATATTCCTGCGCCCGCAGCGGATAGGGACCAAACTGTCTCACGACGTTTTGAACCCAGCTCACGTACCGCTTTAATGGGCGAACAGCCCAACCCTTGGGACCTTCTCCAGCCCCAGGATGCGATGAGCCGACATCGAGGTGCCAAACTCTGCCGTCGATATGGACTCTCGGGCAGAATTAGCCTGTTATCCCCAGGGTAGCTTTTATCCGTTGAGCGATGGCCTTTCCATTCAGAACCACCGGATCACTAAGCCCGTCTTTCGACCCTGCTCGACATGTCTGTCTCACAGTCAAGCTCCCTTATGCCTTTACACTCTTTGGCTGCTTTCCATACAGCCTGAGGGAACCTTTGGGCGCCTCCGTTACCTTTTAGGAGGCGACCGCCCCAGTCAAACTACCCACCTAGCACTGTCTCCATCGTTACACACGACAGATTAGAATCTCAATATCACATGGTTGGTATTCCAACAACGACTCATATACAACTGACGTCATATAATCAATGTCTCCCAACTATCCTATACATATAATACCAAAACCCAATACCAAGCTATAGTAAAGCTCCATGGGGTCTTTCCGTCCTGCTGCGGGTAACCGGTATCTTCACCGGTAATACAACTTCACCAGGCCCACCGTCAAGACAGCGTCCGGATCATTACACCTTTCGTGCAGGTCGGAACTTACCCGACAAGGAATTTCGCTACCTTAGGACCGTTATAGTTACGGCCGCCGTTCACCGGGGCTTCAATTCGGAGCTCTCACTCCTCCTCTTAACCTTCCGGCACTGGGCAGGTGTCAGCCCATATACGTCGCCTTCCAGCTTAGCATAGACCTGTGTTTTTGGTAAACAGTTGCCCGGACCTTTTCACTGCGGCCTATTTCTGCTCCATCCGCTTAGAATTTCACATACTTTAGGCACCCCTTCTCCCGAAGTTACGGGGCCATTTTGCAGAGTTCCTTAACGATGGTTCGCCTGCGCGCCTTGGGTTTCTCACCCCGCTCACCTGTGTCGGTTTGCAGTACGGGCGCTAACAACTAGTTTAGAAGCTTTTCTCGACAGCATGGGATTTAATACTTCGTTCCTAATGGAACTCCTCATCACACCTCAGATCTATCCATACGGATTTTCCTATACAGACATCCTACATGCTTATACTTACTATTCCGTCAGTAAGCTATTATACCCTTCTGTGTCCCTCCATCACTATCAGTTATTAGCGGTACAGGAATATTAACCTGTTTTCCTTTCGCCTACGCTTCTTAGCCTCAACTTAGGACCCGACTTACCCAGGGAGGACGAGCCTTCCCCTGGAAACCTTGAGCTTTCGGCGGGTAGGATTCTCACCTACCTTCTCGCTACTCATTCCTGCATTCTCACTTCTGATACCTCCAGAAAACCTTATCAGTTCTCCTTCGCCGGCCTACAGAACGCTCTCCTACCAACATACTTACGCATGTTCCACAGCTTCGGTGAATATCTTAGCCCCGTTACATTGTCGGCGCATCGACTCTCGACCAGTGAGCTATTACGCACTCTTTAAAGGAATGGCTGCTTCTGAGCCAACCTCCTGGTTGTTTCTGAATCGACACATCCTTTCCCACTTAGATATTACTTTGGGACCTTAGCTGGTGGTCTGGGCTGTTTCCCTCTCGACTATGAATCTTATTACCCATAGTCTCACTCCTAATCTATCATCTACGGCATTCGGAGTTTGAATGTGTTCAGTAAGCTATACGCCCCCTACGACAATCAGTGCTCTACCTCCGCAGATTACTAATTAAGGCTGCACCTAAATGCATTTCGGAGAGAACGAGCTATCTCTTGGTTCGATTGGCTTTTCACCCCTATACCTACCTCATCCCCCGGCTTTTCAACGACGGTGGGTTCGGTCCTCCACTGTGTCTTACCACAGCTTCAACCTGGACAGGCATAGATCACCAAGTTTCGCGTCTACCGCTAGCGACTCGTCGCCCTATTCAGACTCGGTTTCCCTTCGGCTCCGTTTCCTTAACCTCGCCACTAACGGTAACTCGCAGGATCATTCTCCAAAAGGCACGCCGTCACATTCCTAAAAATGCTCCGACCGCTTGTAAGCACACGGTTTCAGGTTCTATTTCACTCCCTTAACAAGGGTCCTTTTCACCTTTCCCTCACGGTACTATTCACTATCGGTTAATAAGAGTATTTAGCCTTACGTGATCTGGTCCACGCTGATTCACACCAAATTTCTCGTGTTCGGTGCTACTTGGGTGCCGATTCTTTACTTATGCATACAGTTCATCTACTGGACTCTCACCATCTTCGGTTAGCTTTCCCAAACTATTCGACTTTATACACATCCATAAATAGATACCTTGCAGTTCTCTCGGATTCGGTCCCGCTACCCCAATACAGCAACGGCTGCATCCTTTAACACTATATTGGTTTAGGCTCTTTCCCGTTCGCTCGCCGCTACTTAGGAAATCGTTTTTACTTTCTTTTCCTCGGGTTACTTAGATGTTTCAGTTCACCCACTTACCTCTTTCGTATACATCCTTCAAATGTATAGGTTTGCCCATTCGGATATATAGGGATCAACGCTCGTTTGCAGCTCCTCCTACCTTTTCGCAGCTTACCACGTCCTTCTTCGGCTCTTATTACCTAGGCATCCACCGTGCGCCCTTAATATCTTAACCTTATTTTTCTTCTTTTCTTCTGCTTATTACTTAAAAACGAATTAAAAATATAAAAATATTCTTCAAACGTTTTTTACTACTATACAATTTCCAATGTCCTTTTTATGGTGGAGCTAAGCGGACTCGAACCGCTGACCCCCGCCTTGCAAGGGCGGTGCTCTCCCAACTGAGCTATAGCCCCATAAATGACAAAATCCAATTAAACTATGGTGGGCCTAACTGGACTTGAACCAGTGACCTCACGCTTATCAGGCGTGCGCTCTAACCAAAACTGAGCTATAGGCCCCTAGGATATAAACCTAATAGAGAGAAGCTATTATACTCCTTAGAAAGGAGGTGATCCAGCCACACCTTCCGGTACGGCTACCTTGTTACGACTTCACCCCAATCGCTCACCACACCTTAGGAACCTCCCTCCCTTACGGGTTAGGCCAGCTACTTCAGGTGCAACAAACTCTCGTGGTGTGACGGGCGGTGTGTACAAGACCCGAGAACGTATTCACCGCGACATTGCTGATTCGCGATTACTAGTGATTCCAACTTCATGCAGTCGAGTTGCAGACTGCAATCCGAACTACGAAATGCTTTCTGAGTTTCGCTTCAGGTCACCCTTTCGCTGCCCTCTGTACATCCCATTGTAGCACGTGTGTAGCCCAGGTCATAAGGGGCATGATGACTTGACGTCATCCCCACCTTCCTCCTACTCGTCGTAGGCTGTCTTGCTAGAGTCCCCAACTTAATGATGGTAACTAACAATAGGGGTTGCGCTCGTTGCGGGACTTAACCCAACACCTCACGGCACGAGCTGACGACAGCCATGCACCACCTGTCTATGAGTTCCTCAAAGAGGCACTTCCATATCTCTACAGAATTCTCACGATGTCAAGACCTGGTAAGGTTCCTCGCGTTGCGTCGAATTAAACCACATGCTCCACCACTTGTGCGGGTCCCCGTCAATTCCTTTGAGTTTCATTCTTGCGAACGTACTCCCCAGGCGGGATACTTATCGCGTTAGCTTCGGCACAGAGGTTCGACCCCCCACACCCAGTATCCATCGTTTACAGCTAGGACTACCAGGGTATCTAATCCTGTTCGCTCCCCTAGCTTTCGCACTTCAGCGTCAGTATCGGTCCAGAGAGCTACCTTCGTCATCGGCATTCCTACAAATATCTACGCATTCCACCGCTACACTTGTAGTTCCGCCCTCCTCTCCCGTACTCTAGCTTATTAGTTTCAAAGGCAAGGACATGGTTGAGCCATGAATTTTCACCTCTGACTTTATAGGCCGCCTAGATGCCCTTTACGCCCAGTGATTCCGGATAACGCTTGCCACTTACGTCTTACCGCGGCTGCTGGCACGTAATTAGCCGTGGCTTCTTCTGCAGGTACCGTCACTTGCTTCTTCCCTGCTGAAAGAACTTTACAACCCGAAGGCCTTCATCATTCACGCGGAATTGCTGGATCAGGCTCTCGCCCATTGTCCAATATTCCCCACTGCTGCCTCCCGTAGGAGTAAGGACCGTGTCTCAGTTCCCTTGTGGCCGTTCACCCTCTCAGGCCGGCTACCTATCGTCGCCTTGGTAAGCCATTACCTCACCAACTAGCTAATAGGACGCGAACCCCTCCATTAGCGCATATAGCATTTACTTATCAATAGATGCCTATCAATAAGATTATGCGGTTTTAGCTCCCGTTTCCAGAAGTTATCCCCCTCTAATGGGCAGGTTATTCACGCGTTACTCACCCGTCCGCCACCTTACTCAGCTCCGAAGAGCCTTTGTGGTAGACTTGCATGTGTTAAGCATTCCGCCAGCGTTCATCCTGAGCCAGGATCAAACTCTTCAATCTATATTTTTTTACACCTTTTTGTCTTTTTCTTGGTTTGCTTTACTTCTCTCTATTAAGTTTTCAATGTCCTTTGCCCTCTCTCGAGGACGAGATTAATATTATCACACTTATCACATTTTGTCAAACATTTTTTTGCTTTTTTTTAATTTTTTTTTTATAAATCTTATAATCCCTTTAAAACAAAGGCTTACACGAAAATAAATTTATGATTTTATTTTTGTGCAAGCCTATTTTTTTTTAATTACTTTTAAATAAATTTTAACTTTTTTCAATTTTATCAAAAATATAATCCACTTTCCACGCTACTACTCTTATTATATCATCATTTTCTATATCAATATCTGCTTCTTTTAATATATTTATAAAATCATCAATTTGCTTTTTTTCTTTAACTAAAGCGGTTATTAATATTACTTTTTTAGATTTATCTTCTTCCGTTTTAAAAAATCCTTTGAATATTGGCATTTCATCTCTTAGTATACTATCTAAATTATTTCCTTCTACATAAGAAGCTTTATCTATTTCTACACTTTCTAATGCCAAAAATATATCATCTTTATAATCTATATCTATTATTTTTAAAAACATAAAATACATATTATACCTCCCTATTCTTTTATTTCACCAGATTTTTTTAATACCAATTTTGTTAAAAACGGTCCAATCACTTCTGTTATCATTGTTGTAAATAATAATATGTTTATAACTACTAAAGCGATATCTTTACCTTTATCTCCATAAAGGGGTATGCTAAAGTTTTTCTTTATAGACAACGCTAACGCTAATGCTACTCCAACTTGAGGCAATAATGCAAAGCCTATATATTTTTTCACTTTATCTGTTGCTCCTCCAATAACCGCTCCAAGGCTGGCTCCTCCTATCTTTCCTATACTTCTAGCAAAAAAATAAAGCATTCCAATTCCACCTATTTGCTTTACTACTCTTATATCTAAATGCGCTCCTCCTAAAATAAAAAATGCTGCTAAAAAAATAGGAACAAAAAAATCGACTATTTTACCACTTCTTTTTTCTATTATTGGTGATAAATTTGTTATAAAAGCTGAAAAAATCATTATTGTTAAAAGTTCCGATATATGAAACTGTTCTGTAACTCCTAATAACATTAGTATAAATGCTGTTATCATTAACTCTATTGTATCTTCGTTTCTTATGTTCTTCATAATAAAAATATAGACATATGCTGCTACAATTCCAATAACAGCTGATAATCCAATGGATATTAAAGCATTAATTAATATAGTGACGCTACTAATGTGTTCCCCTAGTATCATTCCTTTGGCAAAACTAGATGCAAATACATATATAATTAATGCTACTGCATCGTCTATTCCTACCACTGCTATAATTGTTGATGTAAGGCTTCCTTTTGCCTTATACTGCCTTATTACAGCTACTGTCGCTGCTGGTGCTGTCGCTGCAGCAACAGACCCTAGTAATAGTGCTTTATACATTTCTCCTTTAAATACAAATGCTAAAGTAAAAAAAACTATTATAAAAGCTCCAAAACTTTCAAAAAAAACTATTGCAGTTATTGATTTTCCAAGTTTTTTTATTGTAGACAGTTTCAATTCAGCTCCAATTGTAAATGCTATTATTCCTAAAGCTATAGTTGATAAATATCCTAATTTATCAACTACATCATTTGTTAATATTTTTAATATTGATTCCCCTAACAACACCCCTACAATTACATAGCCTGTAACTTCTGGTATTTTAAATTTTTGAGTAAATTTCTTTGTCAAAAATGCTGCAAAAAACAGCATTCCTAAATAAAATAAAACATTTATTTCTTTCATTACCCCTCCTAAAATTCTTTGAATATATCAACAATATCTTCCGCTTTTTTAGAATTAAATAGTTTTTCTCTTCTACTTTCATTTTTTACAAGTAACATTAATTTAGATATTATTTTTAAATATTTTTTTTGTTTTCCTTCTGGTCCCCCAATTAAAAATACCACTCCAACTGGCTTTCTATCTATTGAATCCCAATCTAATCCTTGTTTTGCTACTCCCACAATTATAAAAAATTCATCTATATCATCTAGTTTAGCATGTGGCATTGCTATTCCTAATCCTATTCCTGTACTAACTATATCTTCTCTTTCAAAAATTGCATTTTTAAATTCTTCTATATCTTTTATATGTCCTTTCTCTTTTGCTTTTGCTATCATTACTTCCAACGTATCCTTGACACCTGTTGTTTCTAAAAATGTTACATCATCCTCGTTTATCAATTCATGTAATTTCACTTTTACCCCTCCTCCAAAATTAACCGATTTTAATTTTTCCATTATATCATCTATGCCATCATTTTGAAAATTAACTTCTGTATTTTCTATCTCTTTTCCTATTTCTATATCCAAAGCTCCGGATTTTTTCATTGCTAATATTTGAGACGGATATACGCTTCTATGCCCAGAAATTAAAAAACTAATTACACATGCAACTGCAGCATATGGAGAAATTTCTACTCCAAACAGTTCTATTGCCATTATACTGGCTGCTATTGGAGCATTCGTTGTTCCCGCTAATACTGCTACAAATCCAATAGCAGAAAACAGTGCTATTGGCTCATTTATTAATTGGGCAAATAAATTCCCTGATGTAGTTCCTATATAAAATATAGGTGTAACAATACCTCCACTTCCTCCAAATCCAAGACTTAATGCTGTAAATATCATTTTAAAAAATGAGGTATACCATGGTAAAATTTCGCCTGTCAAACTTCTTTTTATTGTATCTATTCCTAGTCCTAAATAACTTTCAGAACTAACAAATACTAACCCTATTATTAATATTCCTCCTAAAAAACCTTTTATGCTTTCATCTAGTTTTATTTTTTCTATATTCTTCTCTAAAAATTTTAATATTTCTATAAACAAAAATGATATTACTCCAAAAAATATGCCAGCTAAAATTACTTTCAAATACATAGTTTCACTAAAATTTGTAATACTAGAAAAATCTATTTTAAAATACGAATATTTTATTCCTAGTGACCTTGCCACTTGATACGCCATTACTCCAGATATAAATGATGGTAACAATACATCATATAAAATTGTTCCTATAAATAAGACTTCTACTCCAAAAATTGCACCTGCTATTGGAGTTCCAAAAACTGCGGCAAATCCTCCACTAATTCCACATATAACAAATTTTTTTCTATCATTCTCTGAAAACTTAAATAAATCTGCTATCCAAGAAGCTGTTCCTCCACCTATTTGCGCTCCAGGTCCTTCTTTTCCAACTGAACCACCTGACATAATTGTCAATACTGTAGCCACTAACTTTACCGGTATTACTGAAAAATTTATTTTTCCATTATTTTTATGTACCGCTTCTATTACTTTTTCTGTTCCGTGTCCTTTTGCATCAGGAGCAAAATATTTTACCAATAAAATACTTATTACAATTGCAAAAGGAAGAAAATAATAATATTTAACAGGTAATACTCCTCTATATTCTATACTCTTATCTAAAATCATTAAAAATATTGTAGTTAACCCTCCAACAACAACACCTATAATTGTAGCTAAAAAAGCCCATTTTAAAACACTTAGAAACATTACTGTTCCTTCTACCATTTTTTTCTTCATTATTTATTATCCCTTTCTCCAGTATATCATTCCAAAAGATTGTTTTTCTCAACTATCGCCTTAGTTTCTTAGCAAAACTTAAAATAGAAAAAAGATTCTTTTTTCTATTAGCTCTCAAATAAACAAAGGTTGTACTCTTTTTTAATAAATATGAAAAACTAATTAATCACGTTCCACCAATAATTATAATAGCTCTCAAATTTAGCATAATTCTCCTCCCTATAATTGTATTTTTATATTTTCAACACCTCTGTCTTTTATATCTCCAGAAGCGATTTTTTTCAATTGTTCTATTTGCTTTTCATTTCCCATTACTAAAAGTTCATCCCCATATTCTAAAATTGTCATTGAAAGTGGGTTTAATATCATTTTCTTTTCTTTTTTCATTCCAATTACTATTAAATCAGTTTTTTGTGGTATTCTTGCATCTTTTAATAATATATTATCTAAATCACTATCTTTACTTATTTTTATTAACTCTAATCTTAAATCTTCTCCGCCTATACTTGTTACAACATCTAAAAAATTAACTACTCCCGGCTTTAATGCTGTACTTATAATTCTTTGTGCTGCTATTTCTACTGGCGATATTATAAAATCAGCCCCTGCCTTTTTTAATTTTCTTTCATTATTTTGTTCTACTGCTCTAACAATTACTTTTAATTTTTTATTTAATGATTTTGCTGTTAAACTTAAGAATACATTTTCAGCATCTGTAGAAAGTACAGCTATTAAGGTTTTAGCCTTTTCTATACCTGCTTCTATTAACACTTCATCTTTTGTAGAATCATCTTTTATAAATAACACTTTATCTTTGTATTTTGTTTCTAATTCTAAAATTCCTTCATCTTCATTCTCTATTACAACAAACTCTTTACCTAATTTCAGGAATTCTTCTACAATTTTTCTACCTGTTTTCCCATATCCACAAATTATATAATGATTTTTCAATTTTGATATCTTTTTTTTCATTTTTACCCCTTTTAAATAATTTTTCAATTCTCCTTCTATAAAAAATGAGGTTATTGAACTTAATCCATAAAGAACTAATGTAACTCCACTTAAAATTAGAAACATTGTAAAAATTTTACCTGTATTAGATAATTTATGAACCTCTTCAAATCCAACAGTGCTAATAGTTATTACAGTCATATAAAGAGCATCAAATAAACTATATCCCTCTATCACAACATATCCTAAAACTCCTAAAATAAATATTAATACCAATAATTCTATAAAAATTAATATTTTTTTTAATTCTCTATCCAAATTTTCCCCCTAAATAAAAAATAAGATACGCTTCATCTAATAAATAACATAATAACCATATCTTCTTTTCTAACATACACAATTTCCAAATCATCCCTAAGGATAAAACCGGAATATAAATCCCGGTTTTATATTTTTTTTAATATTTTTCCTGTTTTTTTATCTAAATTCACTATTATATTTCCTTGAGGCCCAGTTGCTAACTTTTCTGAATTAAGCAAATCTATAAATTTTTCATCTTGAAAATCTGTTGGTATTACTATATTTTCTTGGTTTTCAAAACTATTATTCAAAATAATTAGAAAATGATTTTCATCATCAAATCTAGAATATGAAATTATATCTTTTTCATTATCCCAATATATTTCTTTAAATTCCCCATATATTAAAGTCGAATTTTCTTTTCTAATCTTAATTATTTTTTTATACCAAGAAAAAAATTCTTTGTCTGGTTTCACTTTATAATTTTCTTTGCTTTTTACTCCTAAAGTTCCATCTGTTTCATTTTCATAATCAAATTCTTCCCAAAGCATTGGTTTCCTACAATATGGGTCAGTTGCTCCCCACATACCCACTTCATCGCCATAATAGAGCATTGGAGCACCTATATATGTCATTTGAAATATTGAGATTAACTTTAATATATCTTTTGGTTTTATTTCTGATTTTTTCCAATTTATTGTTGTATTTTTATGTGAATTATCTGTTAAATCTGGTCTTTTTGTGTTGTATCCTTTATCTAGTTGTTTTCCTTCTTCTAAGTCTCTGCCTAATTTATCATTTACTATTCTTGATAATAACCTATCAGTATCGTGTGAGCCGTTTAAATTTTGAGATACTTGAAGAGACTGTATTGGATACCAGTATCTTTTTTCTTTTAATTCATTAAAAAACTGTTCTGCTGTTAATTTATATGAAGCATTGAATTCTTTACCTTGATTTATAAAATATCCAATAGTTGATTTTAGCCATTCATAATTCATTACAGTGTCGTATTTTACTCCATCATTTATATCAGAACGAGCATCTCCCCAAAGTTCAGCAGTTATATATGCATCTTTTTTTGTGTCTTTTACTACTTTTCTCCATAATTGCCAAAAATATTGATTTTCTACACAATTTGGAACATCTAGTCTAAAACCATCTATTCCATCATCTTCCATCCAATTTTCAGAATTTTTTCCATCAGGCCCTAACAACCACTTCTTTGTTATATTAAAAATATATTCCATATACTCTTTATTGTATGTATTAAATTCTGGTAAATCATTAAATCCTGCCCAACCTGAATAATGCACACTATTTTTATTGTGTAATAAAGTTTTATATGCTTCTTCTTCTGACATATCATCTTTTATCTCTTTAAATTTTGAAAAATCATGAAATTTATACCATTTTGCATATTTAGAATTAACTCCCTCTGCCATTGCTAATTCAAAACTCCAATGATTTTTCCCAGTATGATTAAACACTCCATCAAATATAACTCTTATTCCATTTTTATGCAATTCTTTTATTAAATCAACTGCTATTAAATCTGATTCTGTCCATACCCAAGTTTCTGGATTTTCTGTTTCAAAATATCCATTTTTACCCTTGTTTTCTCCCTGGATTTTTACTCTTAAAAGTTTTAATTCACTCTCTTTTTCATATCCATTTGTTAATATATCTAAATAAGTTTTATTTCCATATCTGTTTTCTTTTGACACTTTTATATTATAATCTTTTCCTGTCATTTTTATAGTTCCAAAATCTGGTGAAACATGTCTAAAATCAGATGTTCCATATTTATGATTTGAATCTGCAAAAAATATTGGATTTAACCAAATTGCATTTACTCCTAGCTCTTTTAAATATGGTATTTTTTCTTTTATACCTTGTAAATCGCCACCATACATTCTTGAATATTTCACAGAGTATCCAACATCTTTTTCCCTTTTTTCTTCCCATTCTAATTTTGTTTCAAAGTCTGAAGTCCAATTATTTAATTTAAATTCTCCAAATTTATCTGTATATATTCCCCATTTATATTTTTCTATATCATCACTTCTTTTATTTGGAGCAATAAAATTTTCTGGTCCAAATTCATTATACAATGGGTCATTTTCTTTATTTCCGTTATAGAATCTTTCAGGAAAAATATTATACCAAATTGCTTCTTTTGCCCATTTAGGTACGTCAAAAATTGGAAATTCTCCTGTGGCATAATCAACTTCAAAAAAATCTATTGTATCATATACTAATCCTTTTGGAGTATAATAAGCAATTTTATTTCCATCTTTTAATTCAAAATAGTATTTGAATTTTTCAGAATTAATTCTAAATTTAATTATTCTTTTAAAGTAATCAAATTGATACCCTTTACTGTTTATTCTTTCTAATTCATATACCTCTTCTATACCATCTTCTTCTAATAAGTGCAGAAATATTTTTTCTACATCATTTTCTTGTGTTCTTATACTAAATTCTATATCATCCTCTACTTTATTTAAATAATCTAATTTATGCGGAATATGAACTATTGCTTTTATTTTATTATTCTTATCAATTGCATCATACACAAATTTTCCATTTCCTATTTCACCTTTTGGAAATAAACTACCTATTTCTCCAACTATTAATTTTAGATTATTGTCAAATGGAACCCAATCTCCATCTATTACTAATTTGTATTCATAAACTCCTTCATCTAATGCAAGATAAGTTTCAAATATAGAATTAGATATTTTTGTTAAAACAGTTGTATGAATATTCCAGCCATTAAAATTTGATGGCATTTCTACTTTTTTAGGATTCTCATATCCATATCTTTTTGTATCTATTACAAACTTAGTAAACCTCATTTTTTTTAAAGAAACTTTACTGTTTTTTATATCAAATATAATTAATATATCATCGCCTGATTTTATTCCACCAACAGGCTTTTTTTGCTCCAACTTTGAGGTATATGCTTCAAAAATTTTAGAAAATGGTGCTGTGTGCGAAAAAGTAATATTACATTTTTCGTTAGATTCTTTTTTTATAATTTCAAAACTGTATGCTCCATCTGTTTCTACATTATGCCATTTTCCTATATAAATTCCATTATTTATTTTTTCTAAATTTATCTCTTTATATAATTTTTTTTCTGATGTAAAAACCCTCAAAATCCTATTCATTTTATAATTATATCTCCTTTAATAAATTAACTAATTCTATTGCTGTCATAGCTGCATCTACACCTTTATTTCCTGCTTTTGTTCCTGCTCTTTCTATTGCTTGTTCTATAGTATCTGTAGTTAATACTCCAAATATTATAGGAACTCCTGTTTTTAATCCTACACTTGCAACTCCTTTTGATACTTCTGAAGAAACAAAGTCAAAATGTGGTGTAGCACCTCTTATTACAGCTCCCAATGTTATAACAGCATGATATTTTGTAGATTCTGCCATTTTTTGAGCAACTAAAGGTATTTCAAATGCTCCTGGAACCCAAACTATATCTATTGTTTCTTCTGATACTCCATGTCTTTTTAATGTGTCTAATGCTCCTGATAAAAGTTTTGATGTTATAAATTCATTAAATCTAGCTACCACTATTCCTATTTTTATATTTCCACCTGTTTCAAATAAATTTCCTTCAATTATTCTCATTTTTTATTCCTCCTCATTATGTTTTGTGTTTTTGTATAAGCAGTTAATTAATTCTAAAAAACAAATAATAAACTATCCTAAGGCAAATATCCTATTAAATTTAAACCTTCCATCTCATTAAATCCAGCCATAATATTAAAATTTTGTATTGCTTGTCCTGAAGCTCCTTTTGTTATATTATCTATTGCTGAAGTTACTATTATTCTGTTTGTTCTTTTATCCAATTTTACTGCTATATCTATAAAATTGCTTCCTCTTACATTTTTAGTCTGTACTACTTCTACTATTCTTACAAACTTTTCATTTTTATAAAAAGTTTTGTATAGTTCAACTATCTCTTCTTCAGTTTGTTCTGATATTAAATTTGAATATATTGTACTTAACATCCCTCTTGTCATGGGTATTAAATGTGGTGTGAAACTTATTATTATATCTTTTTTTGCTAATTTTGATAACTCTTGCTCAATTTCAGGAGTATGTCTATGTGATGCTATTCCATAAGCTTTAAAATTTTCATTTGTTTCTGAAAAATGCGTTGTAGCTGTACATTTTTTCCCTGCTCCAGAAACTCCTGATTTTGAATCAGATATTATTGTATTTATATCTATTAATTTTTCTGATAACAGTGGAGCTAGTCCCAATATCACTGTTGTTGGATAACAACCTGGATTGGCTACTAATCTTGCTTTTTTTATCTTTTCTCTATTTAATTCTGGTAATCCATATACAGCTTCTTCTAAATATTCTTTTGCCACATGATTTTCTTTATACCACTGCTCATAAACTTCAAAATCATCTATTCTAAAATCTGCGCTTAAATCTATAACCTTTTTTCCCATTTTTAATAGCATTGGAACATATTCCATTGCTGCTTTATGTGGCACAGCTAAAAATATATACTCACTATCTTTTAATTCAACTTCTAAATTTGAAACTCCTATAAACTCTTTTTCAAATATATTTTTTAAATTTTGGAAAAGTTCACTTACTTTTTTTCCTTTATTACTTTCTGAAACTATTTTGTCAATTTCTACTTTTGGATGATTTAATAATATTCTTATTAATTCAATTCCTGTATATCCTGATCCACCAACTATCGAAACTTTCATATTTATTTTTCCTTTCTAATTTTTTAAAACTCTACAATTGTATTTTTCCCTAAAATTTTTGCTTTATACATTCTTTGTTCTAATAATATTTTCATTTCTCTTATTGTTTTTACACTGTCAATTGGGATAGCAATTACTCCTGCACTAAAAGTTAATTTCACTTTATCATTTTTTACATTAAATTCTATATTAGAAAACTCATCTTTTATATTTTCTAATATCTCTTTTGAAATATATTTCCCTCTATTTTCTAATATAATTATAAAGTTATTTCCTCCATACCTTCCTATAAAATCTTTTTTTTCTAACTTACTTTTTATAAACTTAACAGCCTTAACTAATACAATATCTCCATTTAGACTTCCATAAAGTTCATTTATTTTTTTAAAATTATCTAAATCCAATTGAATTATCGTATAAAGAATCTGCTTTTCTTTACTATCTGCTAATACTTTTTTTATTTTTTTATCCACATAATTTTTAGATGGTATATCTAGCAAATCATCATATAGACTTTTATTATAATAATTTAAATTTGAAATCGCTAATCCTAATACAGTTCCATAATTTCCTAAATTTTCTACATCTCGTTTAGTATAATTTTTAATATTATCCTCTATACTTATTATTCCAATAACCTCATCTCCACTTTTTATTGGAACTGATATAAATCTATTTAAAGAATCAATATAATTATTAAATCTTTTATCTCTTGAAGCTATATTACTATAAATATTATTTCCATTTAAAATGTAATTCAAAAGGGAGCTTTCATTTTTTAAATTTTTTTCTAACAATTCCTTATTGATATTATTTTCTGTTGAAATAATCTTTTGTATAACTTTATCTTTTTTGATTAAAATTATACTACAATTTTTAGATTCAAATTTATCTTTTGTATATTTTACAATCTCATCTAAAAATTTATCAAGATTATCTCTTTCATAAGAAATTTCCATTATATTTTTATAAAGTCTAGAAACTAATATCTCTTTTTTTAATTTACTAAATATAAACCCCATAAGTAAAGTATATATAGAGAAAAATATTTGGAAAATTCCTATTAATATAACCTCGTGATTAAAACCATATTTTTTTAAATTTTCTAAAAAAAAGTATGTAATTGTAAAATTTAAAAATAGTGTTGTAAATATGGATAAATCAAATTCAAAATAACTTATTATTGTAATTGGAATTAAAAATAGACTCATCAAATAAACTATTGGAATATTATATATGATTTTGACAAATAACATTATTAAAATCACAACAAAATTTATTATTATTATACTATTTTCCTTTTTCATATCATCACCTATTTTTTCTCTCTTTTTCTTAACTCCTCCTCAACTTCTGAAGGTTTAATATCAAAATATGCTAACAGTACCAATGAATGGTACACAAGGTCCGACATTTCATAAATTACCTCTGCTTTATCTTCATTTTTAGCACCTATTATCACTTCTGCTGATTCTTCGCCTACTTTTTTTAATATTTTATCTAATCCTTGTTCAAACAAATAAGTAGTATATGATCCTTCTACTGGATTTGATTTTCTATTTATTAATAAACTATATAAAGCGTTTACAACACTCTCTTTTTCTACTTTTTCAAATTCTTTTAATTTTCTATAAAAACAGCTTCTATTTCCTGTATGACAAGCTACATTTCCTACTTGTTCAACTTTTATCAAAAGTGTATCTCCATCACAATCATAAAACATCTCTTTTACATTTTGAATATGTCCTGATGTTTCTCCTTTTACCCATAATTTTTGCCTACTTCTACTAAAATAAGTAGCTTTTCCTGTTTCTAATGTTAATTTTAACGATTCTTTATTCATATACGCCATCATAAGTACTTCGTTGTCTTTATAATCCTGCACTATTGTAGGTATAAGACCTTTTTCATCAAATTTTAATTCTTCCCAATTTATCATATTAAAACCTCCTAAAATTATTTATAATTTAATTTATGATTTAACTTATAATCTAACTTCTATCCCTTTTTCTTTTAAATATTGTTTTGCTTCTTTTATTGTATATTCTTTAAAATGAAATATTGATGCTGCAAGTGCTGCATCAGCTTTTCCTAATGTAAATCCTTCATATATATGTTCTAAATTTCCCACTCCACCTGATGCTATTACTGGTATATTTACACTTTCAGATATCATTTTAGTAAGTTCTAAGTCATATCCATCTTTAGTCCCATCTTTATCCATAGATGTAAGTAGTATCTCACCTGCGCCTAATTTTTCTACTGTTTTTGCCCATTCTAATACGTTTATTCCTGTTGGTGTTCTGCCACCATGTAAAAATATTTCCCAAAATTCTCCATTATTTTTAGCATCCATTGCTACAACTATACATTGACTTCCAAAAATTTTTGCTCCTTCTGATATCAAATCAGGAGTATTTACTGCAGCTGTATTTATAGCTATTTTATCTGCTCCAGCACTTATTATTGCTCTTATATCATCTACTGTTTTTATTCCTCCGCCAACTGTAAATGGAATAAAGACTGCTTCTGCTACTTTTTTTACCATCTCTACAACTGTTTTTCTCCTGTCAGATGAAGCTGTTATATCTAAAAATACTAATTCGTCTGCTCCTTCACTATTATATATCTTTGCTATTTCAACTGGATCCCCTGCATCTTTTAATCCTAAAAAATTTATACCTTTTACAACTCTTCCATCTTTCACATCAAGACACGGAATTATTCTTTTGGCTAACATTTTTACCCATCTCCTAACTTTAAAAATATGTTAATAAATATACTGAAAATATTGAACTTCTTATTAAAACATTTATAACTATACTTTTATTATATTTTATATAAATATGTGAAAATGCAATACTCAATCCAAATAGTAGTAAAGAAGCTGGAATTAATCTATATATCATATCTGTCGTTAGCTCTGGAACAAGAAATACTTTAAGTGTAAATAAAATAGATGTTAAAAAATATGCTAATCTATAATTAATTCCATTTTTTATTAAATCTTCTAATAATAATTTTCTAAAAAAAAGTTCTTCGCCTACAGAATAAAAAACAGACATAATTACAATGCCAATAATAACCTTTATATTTCCAGTTATATAAATTTTAAATCCAATTAAATTTTGATAAGCTATATAATTTATAATAAAAAATCCACCTGCCAATATTCCCCTAAATATTTGTTGAGAAAACATCGTTAAGATTTTTAAATTTATATTTTTTAATTTTTCTAAATTAACAATAATTATTGGAATAATATAGAATAATAAAATTAGTAAATTTACATTCCCATAAGAATTAAAATATTGTAACTCTCTATTATATATAAATCCATTAAAAATATTTTCTAATATTAACATCATTAATAAAACAACTAATATACTAAAGCTTATTTGTAATCTTTTTTCTTTTTTGGAATAAAAAGCGTATATTAAATAATACCCACCGAAAACAAAAACATCTATAAAACTATTTTTTAAATATATATTATCTTTAAAAAAAAATCTAATTAATCCTTCAATTCCAACTATAACAAAAGCAAAAAATAATATCATAAAATTTTCTTTATTAAAAAAGCTTTTTAAATAAAGTAATTTATTATTTTTTTTTAATATTAAACTTTCTATATTCATAATAAAAGCTCCTTTTTTTTAACAGCTTAAAAACTCTTCATCTATTTTATAATAAAATTTTAGAACAATATTTTTTAAACATTCTTTAGGAATGGCTTAAAAATAACATTCCTATTTTGTTTTAAAATACGCAGTGATTCAAGCGTTTTTATAACAAAATTTTAAACATTCTTTAATACTTTTTTATAAATACTTTTTAATTTTTCTCCTATTATTTTTAAATCTCTTTCTTCTGCTGTTTTTCTTCCATTTTCAACTATATTTTTTATCTTATCTTCATCTATCTCACTTATTATTTTTATAAATTCATCTATATTTTTACCTTTAAAAGCATTTTTATTATTATTTAACCATTTTTCATATACAGGAATATCTCTTACAATTACAGGTGTTTTCATTGATAATGCTTCTAATACTACGATTCCTTCATTTTCTTCATATGTAGGAAAAAAGAAAGCTTTTGCTTCTGAATAAGCACCTAAAATTATTTCATTTGAAACATATCCTGGAAACTTCACATTTTCAGGTGGATTTTTCATTAATTTCTGTACATCTCTTGGTAAAAGTGATGCCATTTTAGCTCCAAACCATATAAATTGATAATCTGGTAATTTTTTTGCCACTTCACAAAAATCAAATATCCCTTTTCTTCTAAATGGCAACCCTACACATATAATAAGCGGTTTATTTAATGGATATTCTTCTTTAAACTTATCTGCTAATTCTCTATTTTTTATAAATTTGTTTGTATCCACTCCATTTGATACTACATCTATATTTTTATCTATACCATAACTTTTTATTAAATTTTTTGTATATTCACTTGGAGATATTAAAGAATCTGCTTGTGAATATAATTTTATTAATCTTTTTTTTATAAAAGGTGATATCATATTACTTAATACAAAGCTATTTCTAAAATCTTCAAATGTTGTATGGGTATGATATATCACAGGAATTCCACTTTTTTTAGACTTCTTTAATATTTTATCTGAGCCTGGACCTATTGTATTTATATGAACTACATCATATTTTTCATTTTCATCTGTTGTAAATTCAACACCTGCTTGTGTTAATGCTTCTTTTTGATGAGTTAACGCTCTTCCAACGCCTGATTTATTAAATAAACTTTTACCTTCTGAATATAATAATACTTTCACTTTTCCTCCTAAGTTATATATTTGTTCATTTTATTATACTCTTTATAATGGTTTTTTTCAAGATTTAATTCTTGTCTTTGATGATATACAACAAAATAGAACTATAAAAATCAATAATGGTATGATTGATTTTTATAGTTCTATTTTATAATTTTTTTATATAATTCTCTTTATTATATTGAACTTTAAAATAATTAAAAATTTCTATAAATACAACTGGATTATCTAGTATAAAATCTGATTTGAATAGTTAATTTTTGTTAAAATTATTGAAATTAGCATTAGATTATTAAACTCCCAAATGGTAGTTTTCTAAAAACCACTACATATAGTTTCATAAAACCTTTTGAACACTACATGTAGCGGTATGAAGAAAACTAAATACTTTTTTGTGGGTCAATCGTTATATAATATATAATGAATAGACTTATTAATTTGTGATGAATAGGGCTATCTTCTAAATCCATAACTTCCCCCTCAAATTTTGATACTCTAAATTCGAACTGTTACTTTCCTTAATAGCTTATCCTTATTTATCAAAAGCTTTGAATTTTTTTATCATAAAAGGTGTTAAAAAATAATCTGTAAACAAAGCAAAACTTAGACCACATATCACAGTAATTCCCAAATTGACATACATTTTCACAGGTGAAGAAATAAACATACCATATGTAAATATCAAAATCACTGTTGTAAGAGTAATTGCTTTTCCTATATCAAGAAATGTATTTTTTATCGCTATATCATACTCCCCTGTTTTTTCATAGTTAAATTTCATCTGATTAATAAAATGAATCGTATCATCAACTGAAATACCAATAATCATAGGCATAATCGTAACAGTCATAAAATCAAGAGGAAAATCAAAGTAACCCATAACTCCACCGATAACAACCAGTGGCAATACATTTGGAATCATCCCGATTAATCCAACTTTTATGCTGCCAAAAACTATCATTAACAGTACAGCTATAACTCCAATTGCAACAAATAATGATATTAATTGTCCTTTCACTAGGTATTGTGACATTTTTGCAAACTGAGTAGCTCCTCCTGTAAATTCCGGTTTCATATCTGGAAAATATTCTCTTACTTTTTTTGTTATTAAGTCATACTCATTCATAAATTCTTTTGACTTAAAATCTGACATTTCAACTTGAATTCTAAAATATGAAGATTTATCATCACTTTTTTCAAGAGTTTTCACTCCTTTTTCAAAAATATCGAAACCTAAATCATCTACTTCTTCAGCGTAATTTATCCAACTTCTTGCTTCATCTCCACCTGAAGTATCATACAGAAACATTAGCTGAGAAATTGTTTCTTTACTATCTGGTATTTTGTAATATTCTTTGTTACCATCATTTACTACCTGGTTTAACTCCTTTAAAATGTCAATAAAAGATGTAGTTCGTTTTGTCAAAGGCTGCTTGTTTATATACTTAATAATTTTTTCCATATTTTTCATATTTTTAGGATTTTTTAAACTGTCAAAATCTTTAAATGGTAAAGTTATATCATATGAATATATTGTCCCAATCTTTGAGTTTCCTGTTTCATATGCCTCTTTTACATACGGAACTTTTAGCCCCATTGTTTTCATCATATCAACATCTACATTTAGCTTTGTAATACCAAATCCAATTATTCCAAGAAAAATTGTCATAACAAAAAGTATTTTTGTAATATTTTTTTGTCCCCATTCACCAACATTCATAAAAAAAATATCTAATTTACTAAATTCCTTGATATTTTTATTTTTCTTCACTTTTCCAAAACTTAAAAATATCGGCAATAATATAAGTGTATAAATATATACTGTTGAAATTACAGCTCCGCATGTATAGCCGATCCATCTGATTGTCATTACATTTGTAAAAATCATTGAAAGAAATGCAACTATTGTTGTTAGCGCTGTAAATAATAATGGCCAGCCTGTATGTTCTATTGCATAAATTGCAGCTTTTTTTCTATCTCTTGTTATTGCCAATCCTCTTTTAAATGTATTAAATATATGAATAGAGTACCCAACGGAAACACCTATTCCTAAATACAGCGGTAGTGTAACAGACATCATCTGTATTTTTATTCCAAGAAGTCCCATAAATCCAAACGGAATTAAAATACTTAGTATCATTGTAGCTGACGGGATTATAACTCCACGAAATGACCTTAAGGTTATCATCAGAAGAATTATTGAGGCTATAAGTGCAAGTATTATTCTCTGACCCATCTCCTTTCCTAAAAACTCTGTCTCTTCAAGTTCGAGAATAGGCGCTCCTGTTGCTCTGATTTTTATTCCTTTTTTATTAAACTCTGGCATTTTTAGAATATTTTTTATTTCTTTAGCTACCATCGCTGATGGTGGATTCCTTATATCAAAATCATCTGGAAATGGTTTTAATTTTAGTATTAACCATGTTTGTTTTGAATCATCAGATACAATTTTATTAACAAGATTTTTCTTGCTAAGTACTTTTTTCCTAATCATTTCCAATTTCTCACTCTTTTTAGGAATAACGCTTGGCACGATATCAATTATTTCCATCTTGTCATTTGAGCCTTGAATATACTCAAATTCTGTAAGTGATATAACCGGATTCTGCGAAGAAACATAAGGTACTTTTTCTACTAGAACATCCCCTAAATTTCGTATTACTTTTAACGTTTCATAATTAAATACATCTTTTGATTCAATTAAAAAAGCAACATATTCATTATTTCCAAACCTTTCTTCAAACTTTTCCTTTTGCTGTAAAAAAGGGTCTTTTTTATCAAACCAGCTGTCTGGAGAAACATCCATTGACATTTTGCCTAGACCGAAAAAAGCTATCATCGTGAGTAAAGTTATTATTCCCAGAAAAATGAATCTTTTTTTTATTAGTTTTTCTCCAAACTTTTTAAACCCTTTATTTATCTTTGATATATTTATTCCCATTTTTTCCCCCTTAAAAATTATAAGTTGTTTTTAAAGACAACTTTGTATTTTCTTGTTTTATTGAAATCCCTGTTTCAAAGTTAATATTATCATTTATTGAATATTTTACCATCGGTGTTATCTCCCATACTTCAGATGATAGATTAATATAACCTGACATAGACATTGTCAGCAGGTCATTAAATATTGTTTTGGAAAAAGATGATATTAAAAAAGGTTCCTCTTTTTTTCTTGAAATAGAGTCGTTATAATTAAATATTCTATCCCCTCCAAATGCCAAACTACCTCCAAGGCTATTCCCAAAATTAAATTCACATACAAGAGCATAACCTATATAATCTTTTTCAATTGCTCCATTACTACCATTTAAACCTACTTTTTCAAAACTTTTTTCAAAAAAATACCCAGTTTCTCCTCTAAGCACCATACTGCCAATTTTTTTTGAAAAATCCATTCCTAGCATTTTCTCTTTACCAAAAGTTACTTTCTTATTAATTTTATCATAAATAGGGAAATCATTTATCCCTTTAAATGCCATCAAGCTGATTTCAGTTGTACCAAGGTATTTTTTATATTTCACACCTACTTCTATGTTTTTTAAATTCACTGAAGGAGTTATGACATTGTATTTCTGATTATCAATTTCTAAATTACTCACTGGTGAAACAGGAATTATAATAAAATTCAATTCAGAACTATTTTTTAATATATCTACTTTTATTGCATTAACTGGAACTTTTAAATCATTGTATTCGAAACTATATCCAGAAACAAGATTTACAGGATTTATTATATCAACAATCTGTGCACCATCTACAACTCCCCATTCTATTATTTGCCTACCTATTCTTATTGAAAAAACATCATTAACATAATCGTAATACAGTTCTTTAAGATCAAGTGAAGGATTTTTCCTATTATCAAACAAAGTTTCCAATGAGATAAAAAGGTCCTTTTTTTTCAATTCCGAATAAAGCTTTAATTCTGAAAGATTTATTTTTCCAGATTTTTCTATTTCAACAATATTTGTATTTCTTAGCGAACCACTTATTTCCCAATTTGATTTTTCTTCATTATATCCTGACTGCGAACTATTAATATCCAAACCTATAAAATCAAAGTTTTCCTCTCCAAAAGATATTAATGCAAAACTAAAAAACAAAATTGCTACTATTAATTTTTTTTTCAATTTTTCCTCCTTTATTTTCTATAAAAAGTTGAAGGTAAAAAGAGCTTTTTATCCATTTGTTTAGGATAATTTATCTCTAAAAGAAATATATAAGTAGAATGTCCTGTCTGGACATTTTTCATGGCCATATCCTTTATATACCAGTATTTTCCACTTTTATTTATACTGCTTCCACCTTCTTTTGATCTCAAGTTCTTTGTAGTCAACACTTTAAATAGTTTATTATCCCTATCATAATATTCTACTTTTGCTATTACCATATTATCTTTTCTAATCCAAAAAATTCTTTTACTATAAATTTCATATTTATTCAATTGTTTTGGAATAGATTCTATTATGTAACATTCCTTACCATCTATAATACTCTCTTTGGAATTAACAAAATTAAAATTATCCTTCTGTAACTCTAATTCCCCCAGGTCATCCAGTGTAAAATCTGAACCCATAAAGCTAGCATTCTTGTCATTTCTTGAAGAGGATATCTGTCTTGGAGCCCCTTTTTTTATTCCCGGCAAAGATAACCATGTAATATCCTCCTTATTATTAACATCATAATCCCACATTAACATAGAAGTTCCTTTTACTTCAGCAGGAGCTATGAATTTAAAACAGCTTTCACTTTTATTTTCCCCATCTATTTTTTTAGAATAGCCAATAAATTCTCTCACTCTTTTTCTATTTTTCTTATCAACTAAAATCATTTTTTGCCTCGAATATTGGAATTCTGCTGCTTCTTTTCCTTTGGCTTTTTCCATAACTTCATAAGCTGACATTCCAAAAACAGTAGTTCCTAATATTCCCAACAAAGTTAAATAAAATAATACTTTCCTCATCTTTTTCCCTCCTAATTTTTTTATAATCCCTTATTACTAAAAACTATATCTAAGGAACGGCTTAAAAATTATTTACCCTTTTCATAACAACGTATACAATGGTTATAGCATTTTTGATATGAATTTAGAGTAAGTTATTCTTTCAACGTTTCTCAATTAATCTCGACTTATAATTTCTTTATAGGCTTTTGTAGCTATTGACATCCCAAATATTGCAAAAATAAATAAAATTAGTATTTGAATTGTCAAATCTCTAGTAAAAACAAATGATCCTTGCTGAGTAAACATTGTCCGAAGCCCTGCCACTAGATAGGTCATTGGATTTATTTTGACAATTATTCCAAATATTAATGGTAGTTTTTCTGTAGCATACAAAACATTACTAAAAAATAGAAGTGGCATCTGTAGCATAAATATCACCATATAGTATGCACCATTATTTTGGGCTTTTGATGCAAAATAAAGGGCAATTCCAGAAAAACCAAATCCAAACAATATTATTAATACTTAATATATTATTCATTAATACACCTTCCTTAAAATTTGTACTGCTCTTTTTCCTTTCCTTTTATTCTAAATGCATTTACAGGACAACTATTAACACATCTCATACACGCAACGCAATTTTTACCAATATTTACACTGTTGCCATCCACTTTCAAATTGTCTACAGGACAATTTTCTTCACACTTTTTGCAGCCTATACAAACATTAGAATCAACTGACATATTTTTAGTTGCCCATTTTTTTAAATAATTTTCCATCAAATTAACTAATGGTAAAGTTAACCAATATCTTAATTTCCATGGATTTTTTATCATCTTTTCATTATTAAAAAATTTTTCTATTATCTTTTCAACTTTAATTTCTGTTATTTCTTTTGATTCTTTGATTTTCTCTTCTGAAGGAACTTCTCCTGTCCAATTATTTGGCATAGTTATCTCTTGCTGAATTATTATCTCAAAACCTTTTTTCTCAAGTATTTTTGCCATTATTTTTAATGCTGGCGGAGTACCTTTTGATCCTAGAGTTGAGGTCAATATCGCCTTTTTTCCCTTTGAAATATTTACATTTTTTTCAACCCAGTCAACATAAATTTTTGGAAAAAATTCTGCATAAATTGGTGCACTGAAAATATAAAAATCATACTTATCTTCAAAATTTTCACTACTATCAATTGCCTGTAAATCTACACTTACTCCTTTCGCATCAAACTTTTCTTTGAATTTTTCCATAAGAAACTTTGTATTTCCTGTTCCCGAAAAATAAATTCCTAAACCTTTCATTTTTTTAACCCTCCTTTTTTCATAACAATAAACTGCTTTCTTCCCACCTATTTTCTCTTCACTTTTTTATCGCCTCCACCTTATTAATAAAAGTATACACCGTTACGTTACGTAATGTGCAAGAGGCTTTTTTATTTTTTTAATAGGTATATAAAACATTATAATTTAACAAAAATAAAAAAAGCTGACCCAAAAGTATATTATTGCATTACTTTTGAATACAGCCTTTTTAATTATTCGAATATAAATATATATCTATTTATTAGTCTTTTTTCTTAATTTTAAAAATAACGTTTTTATTGGTAAAAATATTGTAAATAAACATGCAAATATTAATACAGGCATCTGAAATATTCCTTTGATTAAGGTAATCCAGAATTGTACTTTAAATATTAGGTCACTTGAATCAATTCCATTTAGTAATAAACTTCTTATAAAAACATCTTCTCCCATATCCAACATAGCAATTAACATAGGTAATCCCAGTCCCAGTAACCATAGTTTTCTTCCTCTCCACTTTAGTATGTTATATCCAAAGTATACCAAAACACATATAAAGAAAATGGAATAGAATAAAACAAATCCAAAATCCAGAGGAATAAGCTTAGAAATATATAGTTTTATCTCTGAAGGGGAATAAGATCCCAGTAATTCTATAATTTTGTCTTTTGGAGCTCCTATCTGATCGTCAATCATTCTTCCCATTAAGGATCCTGGTTGAGTGAAAAAGTAAGCAGAGTATAGACTAAACATAATAAGCGATAGAATTATTCCTTTCCACGTGGTTAATACCTTTTTAATTATACTGTTTTTCATTTTCTCCTCCTTATTTTTTTTCAATAAGCTTTTTACTAATAAACATTTCGAGTTTATCCATGTTTATTCCTTTTATTTCTGGCATATCTTGAGTTTTAATCATCTCATTCAACAAATCAAAATTTTTCTTTATACTCTCTTGATCTACCTTTCCCCATAACACTTTAATAAATTCTTTTAATGCATTCACAATTTCATCTCTATCTTCTTGTTTAACATTGTCAATCTCTGTTAAACTAACAACTTTTAATGCTGAAAATAGTCTATCGTGTATTTCCTTATTTTGATCTTCAAGATGTAATACTTCTTGTAAAATATCTTCTGGAAAATATTTTTTCATAATTTCCTTATGACTTGCCATCTTTAGCTTTTCATATATTCCAAAAATATCAAGTTCTCCACTTTGTACCTCATCTGTGTGTTCAATTGCAAAATCTATTTTTTTTACAACTGATTTAAAGTCTCTTATTTTTTCAAGCAATCCTTCTTTTTGAGCTTTTAAAATATTTACCAAGTTTACATCAGGTTTGATTAAATAACGGCTAATTTCCTTCAAGGAAAAACCAATCATTTTCATTCCCTGAATTATTTGAAGCTGTTTAATATCCTCCAGCATATAAGCTCTATGTCCATTATCCAATATTTTACTTGGTTTTAAAAGTCCTATCTGATCATAGTATCTAAGAGTCCTTACTGTTACACCAGCCATTTTTGCTAATTCCCCCGTTTTAAGCAATTTTTCCATTTTTTATCACCTCCCATATTAAGTATACAGCATAACGTTGCGTAACGTGCAAGAAAAAATTAAAAGCAACATTATTTATTACAATATTCCTAAATTTTGCGGTCAAATATCTAATCAATTTTTAATATATTCATCACATCTTTAATTATAACATTAATAAATTTTTCTTGAAAAGATTTTCCACCAACTTCTTTTAAAATTTCTGATATTTTTTTTAACTCTAAATCTTCAATTTTATTTAATTTTTTCATACTTGTATCTTTTATCTTCTCATCTGATAAATTTTTTATGTAATTTTCTCTGTTATATCCAATTAATTTAATATTTTTATTATAACGTTTTTTTAATTTATCTGCTATAATCAATCCTTCTGGATCTAAATCTCCAGAATATATAAGTTTTATGTCGCTTTTAACTGCTAAATCCATTAAAAATAGTGCTGATGATTTTATATTACCATATCCACAAATCATAGGAATAATAATATTATATTCAACTTTAAAATAGTTAAATATCTCTATAAATACAGCTGGATTCTCAACTATAATCAAATAATTATAGTTAGAAATAATTTTTTTTAATTTTGTAATTCCTGTCATAGGCATAATAAAATATTCGCCATTATTATAAAATTCTCTCCAGCCAGTGTGCCTTCCTTTTGCTATTTCTGCTTCTAATCCTGATATTGCCACGCTATTTGAAATGTCATCTGTAATTATACCTGCTTCAATATACATTTCAATTCTCTCTTCCGCATTTGTTGGATATTTCTTATTTAAATAATATGATATTCCATATAAAAGTAACTTTCCAGCAAAATTTTTATTGTCAAAAAAGTGTGGGTCTTTTGATATATCTGATGCAAATATTGCTAAAAGTTTATACTCTTTTTTGATTATAGGTAAATTATTTAGACCTTTTATTATTCTTTCTATTATAATTTCAAATTCATTAAGATTATTTTCTTTTTCAAATTTATTATATTCTTTTATTAAAATATTATTCCCTTTATTTCCTTCAATTAAAAATTTTAAAAATTCTCCGCCTACTGTTTCTGCATACCATTCATATAAGTCGACAAAAAACTTTTCTCTTTGTTTTTCATAATTTTCCATTTTATCTTTTTTGTATATAATATTTTCATTAAAATAAATTTCTAAAGCCAATTTAAAATTATCATTTGAAAAGTTCATATTATTAAAACTTTTTATTATATTTTCTATTAAAATTGTTTTTTTACCTATCTCGTAATTTTCTCCTGTAATTTCAGAAAGAGCTGATTTCTCAGCTCTTGACAGTTTTTCTTTTTTTATTTTTCCTAAAAATTTTCCAAATGACTCATATTTATTTTTAATAATTATTAAAATTTTTCTTAAATCTTTTTTAGATTTTAAATATTTCACTAATTCCTGCTCTTTAGTCATATTATTCTCCTAATTTTTTCTTCTCAACTCTTTATCCTCTAAAACATCTTCATATTCCCGCTTTTATTATCGTATAATTCTTTCCCCACTACAGCTGTTCTTTTATTTCCATTCCATTTATATCTAAATACTGTTACTACATCAGAATTATTTGGTCTATATAATTCAGCTATTGCAAGATTTGGTATTGTTCCATAATCTCCCCATAAAACCTGAGAATTAACTATAAAATCAAATTTCATATTAACCATAAATTCAAACATTACACTAATATTTCTTTCATCTACTCCTGCAAAAGCTTCATCAAGAGATATTATTTTTGGCGCATCTTTTGAAGCATTGTCATATCTGGCACTTACTGCTGCGAACAGCGGAACATACATTGTCATTGCTTTTTCTCCGCCACTAAATTTATAAAATTCATTTTGAGTTAATTGTTTTTTTAGTCCCTCTCCTCTTTTTACTGATAATTTAAATTCATACCACTCTCTATAATCCAGCAACTCTTTCATAATTGTATGAAATGATTTAATATTATCCTCTTTCTCCATCTCTTTTTTAGCTTCTGCTATTTTTGATTTAAAATGAGATACTATTTTCGTTATATCTTCTGTTCTTCTTGTAAATTCATCTTTTCTTAATAATTTAACAAGCTCACTTGAATTCATCTGTTCCTCATTATCTGGTTTTCTTCCAGCCCAACTTAATCCAAGTCTTATTGTATTAGTATTCATACTCTCCATTAATTTATTCATATTAAAAACCCAAATTTCGCTTTTTTCAATTTTTTCTGTAATTCTTTTACTAATTGTTTTTATTAATATCTCTTCAAAAAGCTCTCTCTCTTTATCTGCTAATAGTTTTTCATCTCTTAATATATTTTCTTCTATATCTGATAATATATGTATAAGATTTGTCTTTTCTCCTCTTATTTTTCCTATTACATCAACTCTTTTTAATTCTCCTAAAACTTCATTAATAACTCCATTTATAGGCTCATTAAATCTATATTCCATATTAAGTCTATAATCTGATAAATAGTTTTTTGATATTAAAAACTTATTATTAAGGTCATTAGAATACTCTATCCCTTTATCTATATCAATATTTCCTGATAATCTTTGTGATAATGCCTTTAATTCACTTTTATTGCTAATATCCAGCTCATTAACTACATACGCTAAATTTACCTCTTCATATAATCCTTTTTTCCAAGACGATTCTAACTCTTTTAAATTTTCGCTTTCTTGCTCTATTTTTATTAAATTTTCTTTTAAATTTTTTATTTCTGATTCTATTGAGCTTATTCTCATTATAGTTTCATTAAAATTTTTCTCATTTTCTTTACGTTTTTCTTTTAATTGTGCCAATTGCTCTACTAAATTTTCTATTCCTTCTTGTTCTGCTCTTTTTTCTAACTCTTCCAATATTTGCTTTTGTGTATCTAACGCTTTTTTAATTTTATTTAAATTTAATTTTATATCTTCAATTTCATCTTCTACATTTTCAATATTTTCTATTAATCTATCTATTCTTTGCCCAAAATCTAAAAATCTTTTATATTTATTTTCTATTTCCAAAATATTATATCTGTATTTTTCAATTAAATCCAAAGCTTCTGTAAATGATTCTAAATCTAAATTAATTTTTGTTCTTACTCTTAACTCGTTTACTTTTTCATTTAAACTATTTTTTCTCTGTCTAGCAATTAATTCTTCTTTCTCCTTTTCCTCTATTTGGTAAAATTTCATCTGTTTTTCTCTTTTTAATATATTTATATTTTCCATTATTTCTTCTATTTGAATAAAATCAGGTATATTTTCAAACTCTTTTTTTAACATCTCTTTTCTATTTTTTAGATTAGATAATTTTTCTTCTATTTTTGCTTTTTCTAAATTTAAACTCTCAATCTTTTCTTCAAGCAATTTTATTAGCTCTTTTTTATAATTTTCTCTTGCACTTATTCCTATAAATTTTGCTTTATTAATTTTTGTTGTTTTTCCTTCAATTGGACCATAACTATATTTTCCCTCTATACCAATAAAAAATTCTCCACTTTTTTGATTAACAGGGATAGATTTTAATATTTTTTCAATATACTCTTTCTCTTCTTCGTTATATTTAGCTTCTACTTTTAAATAATTAAATAAATTTTTATTTTCTCTGTTTTCTTCAGATATATTTTTATCATCTCTATTTTTATTATACGTCTTTAATAATTTTATCCCCTCTTCAATATCCAATTTTGGCATTTCATTATCAAATAAAATTATTGAGCTAATTATATTTGTATCAATTAATATCTCTTCAATTATCCCTTTTGTTTCCTCAGATATATTTTCTCTAAAATCAACTGTTTTCCAAAACATATCATATTTTATTTTTAGACTATCCAACTTTTTACAATATTTTTTTTCTTTTTCTTCAATTTCATATATAGGGTCTTTTTTTGATTTCCACTCATCTATTTCATCACTTTTTTCTTGAATTTTTTCATTTAAATTTTCAATATGAAACCTGTTTTCAATAACCTCTTTTTCTATATTATTACTACATCTATTAAAAATGTTTTTATATTTATATTTAATATCCAAAATATATTTTTTTTCATCACAACTATTTACTGCTATAATTATATCTTCTAAATCTTTTTCTTGGAAATTCAATTCTTTAGTTTCACTTGCATATTTTTCTAATTTCTCTAAATATATCTCTTTAGAATTATCAGATTTCTTTTCTTCATTTACAATCTCTTCCTCAATTTTTCTTAATTCATCTTTTAAATCATCTACTATTTTTACTATTTTATCATATTCTTCACAGCTTTTTTTATAATTTTCTATTATAATTTTTCCATTCCTAAAAAAATCTTTGAAAATATCTGTCTCTTTTTTTAATAATTCAAAATTATAATCTTTATCCAATTTTGAAAAAAACTCTTTTCTAAAATTTATATCTTCTGAAAAATTAATTTCATTAGCCCTCTCTCTGTTTTCATCTATTAAGCTGTTTAATTGACTATATAAAACCTCTTTATCATTTTTAAGAGAATTAATTTCAGAATATTTTATATTTCTATCCTCTTCTCTTCTTTCGAGTCTTCTGTTTTCTGTTTCAAAATCCTCTTTTTTCTCTTTTACATATGATTTTATATCTAAAATTTCTTTTTGTAATTGATAAAATTCGCTTTTTTCATATGTCTCTATTAAATGATTTATACTCTCTTTTTCAGCTTCAAGTTTATCTCTTTTTGTTATTGACTCATTTTTCTGATTATTAATATTTAAAATATATTTTTCCGTTCTTTTTAATTCTGATATATTTTTGTCTAAGTTTTCTTTAGCTTGAATATATTTGTTTAATTTTTTTAATAAAATATATGAATTATATTTATCGTAAGCTCTTTTTATTTTTTCAGATTCTCGTTTTGCATTTTTTAAAGATTTTAAATTATCTTGAAGTTCATCCATATTTTCTACTGCTTCTGTTAAAGGTCTTAATTCATCATCAGATATAGGCTCTAATGAACCTTTTAATATTTCATAAGTTGCACTTGGTTTGAAATTTTTAGATAATTTTGGACTTCTAAGATTTATTAATAGATTAACTAAATCTTCATATTCTTTTACAGTTTCAAATCCAAATATATATCTATTAACCATAGCCACATAATCGCTTTGTTTATCAACAACTGTCCCGCCATTTCCAATTGCATTTTTTAGCTCCATTTTAGACAATGGAACTTTATTTACTTTCTCTTTATATAAATAAAAATCTCGTCCAATTCTTCTTCCATCATCTATACAAAAATACCATGTCCTTGTTGCAGTTCCACGTTTTGCTCTAATTCCCATACCAAATGAAATATACTCACCTGTTTTCTTCTTTAACTCCATATAAAGATAACCTGTATTTTCATCATACTCTGTTCCTTCCGGAAGTATATATGAATCTATTCTTCTTGCTCTTGAACCAAAAGGATCTAATCTTTCAGGTCTTACACTTCCGTCAAGAAGCAACGGTATAAAACTCTGCATAGTTACTGACTTTCCAGAACCATTAGAACCTCTTAATAACAATTTTCCATCTTCTAATGTAAACTCTTCATCATCATAATACCAAAAATTTATCAACCCAAATCTCTTTATTTGCCATCTATTCATTCTCTTTCTCCTTATAAAAATCTTTTGGATAATTCCCTATATATTTAGATATTGCCGGTAATAATTCTATCTCGCCTTTATTCTCATTATTATTGTTCAAAAGATTGAATCCTTTCATATATTTAATTAAATCTTTTGTTATCCCTTCAACACTCATATTTCTATATTCACTACTCCATCCAGAACTATATTTTTCTTTACATAATTTTACTATTTCTAAAAATTTATCATAACTAATAATAATTCTATCTCTTTCATTATACGAAATTTCTCCTACATTTACTTTATTAATTATTTCTCTACTAACCAATAAAACTATATCTGAAATAGCTTTTGCTCCAGGAAAAACATCTTTATAATTATAGCTGTTTTCAATTTCAATCATTGCATAATTTTTTGTCAAATTAAATCCAGCTTCGAGATATTTTTCAAATTCAGATGCAATATTATGAGTTTGTTTTTTCATATAATCAAAATCTGATTCATTCTCATTATCTCTTGTTACAACTGCATTTATCAATAAATTTTTATATACTCTTTGAGCTCTTGCAGTTCCTCTATCTCTACTTTCATCTTGCCAAATCTCATTTTCGAAATCACTTATATCTTTATATTCAGAAATATCTCTATTAAAATTTCTTATAAAATATCTGGATATTCCAGTAGATTCATATAAAACTTGCGCATTCAAATCGTTTTTAAAACTATCTTCTTCTCCAAAATTTATTTTAACTAATTTCATCTCAACTAAAAATTTTAAAACTTTAACAAAACTCTTTCTTAATGAATAACTATTCCAATCAATATAAAATTCTATTGGATAATTTAACTCCACAAATTCTGAAATATCAGAAAGTATAAATTGGTCACCTCTGTCTTTATCTTCTAAAAATGCCAATACCAAAGAGAACATTATATATTGTTCAGTTTGATTAAAATCTGGAATTCCCATCCAATCTTCTGCTCTCTCTGGTATTTTTTCTAATTTAATTAAATGTTTATTTCTTATTACTGACAATCCACATTTTTCTTCTAAAAATGGTTTAAAAGTAGCTATTTTTTCTTTTATTTCAAAATATCTATCTTTATCATCTTCTTTTAATATCCAAAATTTTTCCAATAATATCTCAATCTCTTTCATTAGCTCTCACCTACAATTTTTATAATAATATCTGGCATATAAAATATCCCATCAATACAATTTAATCTGATTTGATTTTTATCATTCATTAAAATTTTATATGAACTGTTATCTTCATTTTTTCTAATTGGAAATACCCTATATTTAATATTTTCAACTATTTCAAACTCTTTATTCCCGGGAGATTCAATTCCCCTTACTATCCATCTAAGCAAAGTTTTTCTAACATTTTCAGATATATTATCCAAATCAGAAATTTTTATCATTTCACTTTTTACAAGCTCTAATATCTCTTGTTTTTCTTTTTCTAATTCTCGCTGTTTTTCTCTAATTATTTCAGCTTTTCTATGTGTTTTATCAATAATAGCTATTGATTGTCTTTTTTCTCTATATTTTCTTGTTCGTGGTTTTATCTCTAATTCTATTGGCTCTGTTTCAAATGCTCCTATATTTTTATCTGTAACTTCTCCTCTAATTTCACCTTTAAAATGTTTGGTATTAAAAGCTCCAAAAATCATTGCTGAAAGTTTATGAGCTTCATTAATAGAATTACAATTTGAAAACAGAGAAGCTATTTTTAAGCACTCCTCTTTTCTACTTGAAATTTGTCTACTACTTTCCGATATATGTAAAGCTATTCTTACTATTTTTCTTATAATTTCATTTGTCCTGTCATATAACATCTCCATCTCACTTTTTCTATTTTCATTCCCCAAAAACCAAAGTAAAACAGCTTCCCATTTTCCAGTTAAATCCTCAAAAATATTTTCTTCTGTTATATCAGGAGTTAAAATCATAATTTTCTTTTTTTCTAATGAAATTTTCCTAAATATCTCTTCTATTTTTTCTTTATCTATATCTTTCAAAATTTTTACTATAGATAATCCATATTTTTGTAATCCTTTGATGAAATTCCTCAAATAATCAATAAGATTATCTTTATATATTATAAATTGAGTTGTATTAAGTAGCTCTTCAAATTTAAAACTATTAAGTTTCATTATATAGCTTTTATAATTATTATTTAATCTTTCAAAATCAGATATAATATTACTCCACAAAGAATTTATATCGGTAACTTTATTAATCTCTTTTTTATCCAATTCCTCAAGACTATCTCTTAATCTCTCCATAAGAGATGGATCTAATTCTGCTTCTTGAAAAACTATTTTTTCTAAATCTTCTGACACAAGTTTTTCTATAGTTATAGCTTTTTCTGTAATTTGATAAATATATTTTTTATTTTTAAATTCTTCTGGAGTGGTTGCTTTAGCTGTATCTTGAATTCCTATTATATTGCCCCATTCCATTAATTTATTTATATCCTGCTCACACATATCAGAACTATAATCTTTAAATTGCTCGCTTTCTCTCATAATTTTTACAATCTCATCTTTATATAAAGTCCGATTTAATTGGTTATATTTTTCATAAAAAATCCTAATTATCGCTCTATATCTCCTTACATTTTCTGCATTCAGATATTTCACTTCAGTTATAGGTTTTAAATGTTTATTAAAAAATTCCATCTTATCCCCTTTTTATTGTTTTTTAATTGTTAATATGTCGTATAAAGGTCAATTATCTTTCCCATCTTATCACACAACTATCTCAAATATCTCTTTCCCTTCCACTATAACTCTATCCTTAATATACTTTTTCCCCTTATTAAAATTATAAAACACCATATACCCCTTATCTAAATTTTGTGCCTCCAAATATCCACACAACTGCTCCCTACCCTCTTGTTCATACTGACCACCACGCCATATCTTTAACTCTATTACATATTTTTTCATATTGTAAGTTACAACTATATCCATTCTATTGGACTCTCTTGTTTCTGATTCCACAAAATAAAATCCCGTTCCATTTATTATTGGCTTTAAAAATGCTAAAAATAGAAGCCGTCCTTCTCGCTCTACAAATTTTTCATCTATTTTTCTATATTCTGCTTTCATTAGTTCTTGAAATTTACTTAATACTAATTCCATATCCAAATCGCCATTATCATTTATAAATTTCCCCATATATTTATAATCAAGAACAGGCCCTTTTTTCATTTCTCTCATTGCTATCATATAGTTATATAAAAGTATCTCAAATATCTTATTATTAATTATTAATTTATGTTTTTCATTTTCTCTAAATATTCCATACATTATTCCTAAATTATGAGCTTGTAAATTATACTGTATTTCCTCTCCATCAAGGACTATTCTCTCTATTAGATTATATAATTCTTTATATCTATTTATATTTTTTATTACATCATCAAATAATGTATTATTACTATTTAATATTATTTTTATAGCTTCTTCTAACCCTTTTTCACTAAAATCTCTATCTAATTTTTCATCTATTACTTTGCATAATTTACTTACTAAAAACGGATACCCATTTGTATACATATATATTTTTTCAGAAATATTTTTTATATCCATTCCTGTCTTTGCATCTACTTCATATTCAATTAACATTGTTGATATCTCTTCTGAATTAAAGCTCATATCTATATCAAAATCTAACGCTATATTCCACGGACTATTTAATGTCCTAGTTTCATCTGGTCTTAATTTCAATTTCAAATTTTTTACATCATGTACTCCTGCTAATATTACTGTATTAAATGTATAATCTTTTCCCATATTTCTTCTTAAATATTTATCTCTAAACATTCCTATAAAATTTAAGAATAATTGATTATTACTGCTTTTATCTACTTCATCTATCATTAATATTACTTTTTTATTTGCTTCTAATATAAAGTCTGTTATAAATTCATCTAACTCTTCGAAATTTGTTACCCTATTATTTTCATCAATAAATTTTATTAATTTTGTTTCTTTTTTTAATTTTAACTCTTTTCTTAATAGTTTTATAAATACTTTTGATAAATTTTTTTCATTTTCAAAAGGAACTTCTCCTATCCCTTCAAAACTTATTGATATTAATAAATATTCCTTATTATCTCTCAATTTTCTTTCTAATAAATACATTGTTGTTGTCTTCCCATATTGTCTTGGACGATTTATTGTAAAATATTTTCTTTTTTCTATTAATTTTATTATTTCATTTAATTTAGATGTTGTATCTACCATATAATGTTCTTCAGGAATACAAGTTCCTGTTATATTAAATTCTTTCATTTTTACCTCCTATTGCTTTATAATCTATCTTTAAATTTATAACTATTTTTCTATTACTTTTCAAATTTGAAATCTATCCATATAAAATTTTATTAAATTTTTATTTTATTTTCTATCTGCCCCTATCCGCCTTTATCTCGTGGTTAAAATTTATTTTTTCTTCTATCTTCTCATTATAAATTTTCAATTATACTTTTTCACACAACTATCTCAAATATCTCTTTTCCTTCTACTATAACTCTATCCTTAATATACTTTTTTCCCTTATTAAAATTATAAAACACCATATACCCCTTATCTAAATTTTGTGCCTCCAAATATCCACACAACTGCTCCCTACCCTCTTGTTCATACTGCCCACCACGCCATATCTTTAACTCTATTACATATTTTTTCATATTATATGTAACAACTATATCCATTCTATTTGACTCTCTTGTTTCTGATTCTACAAAATAAAATCCCGTTCCATTTATTATTGGCTTTAAAAATGCTAAAAATAGAAGCCGTCCTTCTCGCTCTATAAATTTTTCATCTATTTTTCTATATTCTGCTTTCATTAGTTCTTGAAATTTACTTAATACCAATTCCATATCTAAATTACCATTATCATCTATAAATTTTGTCCTAAATTCATAAGTTAAAACTACTCCTTTTTCTCTCTCTCTTTTTGCTATCATATGATTGTAAAGTAATATTTCAAATATTTTATTGTCTATCTCTACTTTTTTATTTTTTCCTCTTATTATTCCATACATTTTGCCTAATGAAGCCATTATATCTGTATGCACATAATCAACTTTCTCATTTCCTAATATAACTTTTTCTATAAATTTATAAAACTCTCTATTATTTTCTATATTTTTTATTATATCATCAAATAGTGTATTTGGGGTTTCCAATATTATTTTTATAGCTTCTTCTAACCCTTTTTCTGTAAAATCTCTATCTAATTTTTCATCTATTACTTTGCATAATTTACTTACTAAAAATGGATACCCATTTGTATACATATATATTTTTTCTGAAATGTTTTTTATATCCATACCTGTTTTCGCATTTTTCTCATAATCTATTAACATTGTTGATATCTCTTCTGGACTAAAGCTCATATCTATATCAAAATCTACCGCTATATTCCACGGACTATTTAAAGTTCTGTTTTCATCTGGTCGCAATTTCAACTTTAAATTTTTTACATCATGTACTCCTGCTAATATTACTGTATTAAATGTATAATCTTTTCCCATATTTCTTCTTAAATATTTATCTCTAAACATTCCTATAAAATTTAAGAATAGTTGATTATTACTGCTTTTATCTACTTCATCTATCATTAATATTACTTTTTTATTTGCTTCTAATATAAATTCTGTTATAAATTCATCTAACTCTTCGAAATTTGTTACCCTATTATTTTCATCAATAAATTTTATTAATTTTGTTTCTTTTTTTAATTTTAACTCTTTTCTTAATAGTTTTATAAATACTTTTGATAAATTTTTTTCATTTTCAAAAGGAACTTCTCCTATCCCTTCAAAACTTATTGATATTAATAAATATTCTTTATTATTTTTCAATTTTTCTTCTAATAGATACATTGTTGTTGTCTTCCCATATTGTCTTGGACGATTTATTGTGAAATATTTTCTTTTTTCTATTAATTTTATTATTTCATTCAATTTAGATGTTGTATCTACCATATAGTGTTCTTCAGGAATACAAGTCCCTGTTATATTAAATTCTTTCATTTTTACAACCTCCGCTTGTTTTATCATTTATCTTTAAATTTATAATTGCTTTTCTATTATTATTATATCTTCTACTCCATTATTTAGCATATTTGGAATCTACTCCTACAAAAAAATTTTTTGAATTATCACTATATCTTCTATGCTTCTATCTTCTCATTGTTAATTTTTCATTATCAATTATCTCTTATCACACAACTATCTCAAATATCTCTTTACCTTCCACTATAACTCTATCCTTAATATACATTTTCCCCTTATTAAAATTATAAAACACCATATACCCCTTATTTAAATTTTGTGCCTCCAAATATCCACACAACTGTTCCCTACCCTCTTGTTCATACTGACCACCACGCCATATTTTTAACTCTATTACATATTTTTTCATATTATATGTAACAACTATATCCATTCTATTGGACTCTCTTGTTTCTGATTCTACAAAATAAAATCCTGTTCCATTTATTATTGGCTTTAAAAATGCTAAAAACAGTAATCGCCCTTCTCGTTCTACAAACTTTTCATCTATTTTTCTATATTCTGCTTTCATCAATTCTTGAAATTTACTTAATACCAATTCCATATCTAAATTGCCATTATCATCTATAAATTTCCCCATATATTTATAATCAAGAACAGAACCTTTTTTCATATCTCTCATTGCTATCATATAATTATATAAACGTATCTCAAATATTTTATTATGAATTATTAATTTATGCTTTTTATTTTCTCTAAATATTCCATATATTATTCCTAAACTATGAGCATCAGAATTATATTGAATCTCCTCTCCATCAAGGACTATTCTCTCTATTAGATTATATAATTCCTTATATCTATTTATATTTTTTATTACATCATCAAATAATGTATTATTACTATTTAATATTATTTTTATTGCTTCTTCTAACCCTTTTTCTGTAAAATCTCTATCTAATTTTTCATCTATTACTTTGCATAATTTACTTACTAAAAATGGATACCCATTTGTATACATATATATTTTTTCTGAAATGTTTTTTATATCCATTCCTGTTTTAGCATCTGCTTCATATTCAATTAGCATTGTTGATATCTCTTCTGAATTAAAGCTCATATCTATATCAAAATCTACCGCTATATTCCACGGACTATTTAAAGTTCTGTTTTCATCTGGTCGCAATTTCAACTTTAAATTTTTTACATCATGTACTCCTGCCAATATTACTGTATTAAATGTATAATCTTTTCCCATATTTCTTCTTAAATATTTATCTCTAAACATTCCTATAAAATTTAAGAATAGTTGATTGTTACTACTTTTATCTACTTCATCTATCATTAATATTACTTTTTTATTTGCTTCTAACATAAGCTCTGTTATAAATTCATCTAACTCTTCAAAATTTGTTGCATTATTATTTTCATCAATAAATTTTATTAATTTTGTTTCTTTTTTTAATTTTAACTCTTTTCTTAATAGTTTTATAAATACTTTTGATAATTTTTTTTCATTTTCAAAAGGAACTTCTCCTATTCCTTCAAAACTTATTGATATTAATAAATATTCCTTATTATCTCTCAATTTTCTTTCCAATAAATACATTGTTGTTGTCTTCCCATATTGTCTTGGACGATTTATTGTAAAATATTTTCTTTTTTCTATTAATTTTATTATTTCATTCAATTTAGATGTTGTATCTACCATATAATGTTCTTCAGGAATACAAGTTCCTGTTATATTAAATTCTTTCATTTTTACAACCTCCATTAGTTTGCCTTGTTTCAATTTCTTTTTTATTATATTATGATTAGACCCCCAAAATGTAGCTTTCTAAAATCATATTATTAAGAGCTCAATTAACTTAATAGTATTATAACATATTTGAATTACAAAATAAATTTTTTTATATTTTCCAACAGTCCCAAGTTTTTGTAGAAAAAAATTTCATTTAGTTTTCATTATTATTTTATCTTACATTACTTTTTATCCGCCTTTATCCCTTGGTTAAAATATATTTTTTCTTTTTTCTTCTATATTCTAATTGTCAACTATTAAAAAAAGGACGGCTTTCGCCATCCTTTTTCCTATCTCTCATAAAAAACTTTATATGTTCTATAAGTCTCAAATAGATCAAATTTTGATGCTACTTCATAAGGTGAATGCATAGCAAGTAAAGCTGGTCCTGCATCAATTGTATGTATTCCAAAGTGTGCAAGATATTTTGCTACTGTTCCTCCTCCACCTTCATCTATTTTTCCTAACATTCCTGTTTGCCATTTTATTCCTGCATCATTTAACATTTTTCTAAGCATTCCTACATATTCTGCATCTGCATCATTAGAAGCACCTTTTCCTCCATGACCTGTATATTTAGTCATTACAATTCCATATCCTAATTTTGAAGCATTTTGTTCTTCATGAACACTTTTAAATATTGGATTAATTCCTCCATTTACATCTGAAGATAATGCATAACTATTCCATAAACATTTTCTTAAGAAATAATCATTATAATTATCTTTTAATTTATACATAATATCACTCATAAAGAATTCAAGATATCTTGATTCTAATCCAGTAGAACCAGTTGACCCTATCTCCTCTTTATCTGCTAAATAACATACTGCTGTATGTTTTGGAGTTTTTTCTATTTCTAAAATAGCTTTTAATGATGTATATCCACAAATTCTATCATCATGTCCATATCCAGCTATCATACTTCTATCAAATCCTAAATCTTTTGCTTTAAATGCTGGTACAACTTCAAATTCTGCTGAAATAAAATCTTCTTCTTTCATTCCATAATCACTATTTAATTTTTCTAAAATAGCTTGTTTTACTTTATCTTTTACCTCTTTATCTTCAATTGATGTAGGTATTGAACCAACTACAAGTTGTAACTCTTCCCCTTTTATAACTTCTCTAGCTTTTCTATCATCTTGTGCATTTTTAGATAGATGTGGCAATATATCTGGTATTGTAAATATAGGATCATTATCATCTTCTCCTATTGCTAAATCTACTTTTTTACCATCTTCTAATATTACTGTTCCATGTAATGCTAAAGGAATAGAAACCCATTGATATTTTTTTACTCCACCATAATAATGTGTTCTTAATAAAGCAAATTCTGTATCTTCAAATAATGGATTTTGTTTTAAATCTAATCTTGGAGAATCAATATGAGAAACTACAAAATTAACACCTTTTTCTACTTCCTCTTCTCCTACAATAACTAAAACAAGATTTTTTTCTCTATTTACATAATAAATTTTATCTCCTGCTTTTAATTTTTCTACATTTTCTGCATTTACAAATCCATTCTCTTCTGCAACTTTTATTCCATTTCTTACAAATTCTCTTTCTGTTTTAGAGTCATTTAAAAATTTCTTATATCCATTTGAAAATTCAAATATCTCTTTTTTCTTTTCTTCTGCCATATTTTTCCATCCATTTTCTTTTTTTAATCTCATTGTATTCTCCTCCTGTATATGTCTATTATTACAATTTTGAACTGTAAATTATAAATTGTCGGGATTATTAATATTCCCGACAATTTTTTATGATTTTTTTATAATCTTTTTTCTAATTTTTCTTTTTCTTCTTCATAACCTGGTTTTCCAAGTAATGCAAACATATTTTTCTTATATGCTTCAACTCCCGGTTGATCAAAAGGATTTACTCCTAATAAATAACCACTTATAGCACAAGCTTTTTCAAAGAAATAAAATAGATATCCTAAATTATATTCATTTATTTCTGGTATATTTATAACTAAATTAGGAACTCCTCCATCCACATGAGCTAACATTGTTCCTTGGAATGCTTTTTTATTAACATAGTCAATTGATTTTCCTGCTAAATAATTTAATCCATCCAAATTATCTTTAGTTTCTTTTATAGTTAATTCTTCTACTGGTTTTCCAATATTTAATACTGTTTCAAATAATATTCTATTTCCATCTTGTATATATTGACCCATAGAATGTAAATCTGTTGTGAAATCCACTGCTGCTGGGAAAATTCCTTTTCCATCTTTTCCTTCACTTTCTCCATTAAGCTGTTTCCACCATTCAGCTATATAATGCAAAGAAGGTTCATAATCTACCATTATTTCTATTAATTTCCCTTTTCTGTGTAAAATATTTCTAAGTGCTGCATATTTATAACAATCATTTTCTTTAAATGGTGCTTTATAATCTTCCATTGCATCAGCTGCACCAGCCATTAATTGTTCTATATCTATCCCTGCTGCTGCTATTGGTAATAATCCAACTGCTGTTAAAACAGAAAATCTTCCACCAACATCATCTGGAACAACAAAAGTTTCATATCCTTCTGCTGTAGCAAGTTCTTTTAAAGCTCCTTTTTTAGCATCTGTTGTAGCAAATATTCTATCTTTTGCATTTTCTTTTCCATACTTTTCTTCTAATAATTCTTTAAAAATTCTAAAAGCTATAGCTGGTTCTGTAGTTGTTCCTGATTTAGAGATAATATTTATAGCAAAATCTTTATTTTTTATTAAATTATAAAGATGTTTTATATATGTAGAGCTTATATTATTTCCTACAAAATATATTTCTGGTGTTTTTCTATCTTCTTTTTTCATATTGTTATAAAAACTATCTGTTAAAGCTTCTATTGCAGCTCTAGCCCCAAGATATGAACCACCAATTCCAATTACTAAAAGTACATCTGAATTAGATTTTATTTTTTCTGCTGCTTTTTTTATTCTATCAAACTCTTCTTTATTATATGTTTTAGGTAAATCTACCCATCCTAAAAAATCACTTCCTGGACCTTTTTTTGAATTTAATAACTCTTCTGCTGCATTTACTTGAGATCCCATAAACTCAATTTCATTTTCACGTACAAATTCTAATGCATTTGAATAATCTAAAGATATTTTTTTCATACAAAATCCTCCCTATATAAATTTATTTTTGAGCCATTTCTAAATATTTTATAACTTCTTTTAAATTTAATCTATTTTCATATATTGCTTTTCCTACAATTACACCTTCAAGTTTTTCATTTTCTAATTTATTTAATTCTATAATATCATTAATAGTTCCAACTCCACCTGATGCTACTAAATTTATTTTTGTTTCTTCTAATATTTTTTTCATTATATCCAAATTTATGCCTTCTAACATTCCATCTTTTGATATATCAGTATATATAACTGTTTTTACACCTAATTTTTCCATATCTTTTATAAATTCTATAGAATCTTTTTTTGTAATTTCTGTCCAACCAGTAATTGCAACTTTTCCATCTTTTGCATCAATTCCAATAACTATTTTTTCTGCACCAAATTTCTCTACTGCTTCTTTTACTATTTCAGGTTTTTTTATTGCAATAGTTCCTAATATAACTCTACTTACTCCTAATTTTAATAACTCTTCAATTCTGAATAAATCTCTAATTCCTCCTCCTAATTCTACAGGAATATTTATATTGTTCACAATATCTCTTATCAGTTCTCTATTTTTTAATTCTCCTTCTAATGCTCCATCCAAATCCACTAAATGAATAAATCCAGCACCTTCTTCTTCAAATCTTTTAGCTACTTCAACTGGATTGTCAAAAAATATTGTTTCTTTCTTATAATCTCCTTGTGTAAGTCTTACACATTTTCCATTTCTAATATCAATTGCTGGAAATATCTTCATTATACTCCTCCACACCATTATTTTCAATTACTTTTTTAAAGTTCTATACCTTTACTTCTTCTATCTCTTTGAACTTTAAATAAATATGAAATTATTCTGTCTCTTAATTTTTCATTTATCTTAACAAATTCTAAACCATAACCATATCTTTTTCCTCTATCATCTTCAAGAATATCTTTTCGTTTTATTGCTCCAAATATTTTTTTACATTCCACTCCATTAGGTAATTTAAATTCTATTTCAAATTTATCATTCATTTTCAGATTATTTAAAACTAAAATATAAATTCCACCACCACTTATATTTTTAGAAACTCCTTTTATTATTTCAAATTTATCTTCCTCATTTTCAGGATTTTCTTTTTTCCTTTTTAAGGTAGCAATTACATTCATTCTTATTCTTACATAATTTCTTCTTTGTAATCTTTCTATCTTCTCAGGATAATGCAACACAAAATTTGAAAAAGGTTTTAAATATCTTCTTACCACTTTTCCTGAAAATCCATAAACTCCATCTTTTTTCACTTCACTTATTCTAACCATTTCTCCCACTCTTAATGGAATAACGTGTCCTTTTTCTATTGGTAATCCTATATGAACATCATTTTTTTCATCTATATCTTCTATTTTAGTTAAATATGGACCTTTTTTAGTTTCAGGAAGTTCTATCTCTATTCTATTTCCTATTTTTATAACATCTTCTATATTCATAAGCTCCCCCTAGAACTCTATTTTCATCCCTATTCTTATCTCTCCGTTTTTATTATTTTTTATAAATTTATCTTCATTATCAAAATTTAAATTATAATCTTTATTGAAAAAATCTTTTTCATTATCTATATAATCTTTATCACTTTTTATATATAATATGTATGTTTTGAAATTTTGATTTAATTCATACAACAATTTTAAGTATAATACATTATAATTTTCTATATTGCTTTTTTTATTTTTATATCCTATATCAAAATTTAAATTTTTTAAAAAATCATATTTTATCTTACCATATATTTCAGTTGATTCTTGATTTTTTTTAAAATCATCTAAAACAAATGTTGTATTACTTTGTATTGTATCTATATTAAAACTTTCTTCATCGATAGATTTTTTATTTACACCTATATAAATATTTGTTCCATAAATTTTATTTTCTATTATTATATAATGATTTATAAAAGTATCTAATATAGTATCATAATAATTCATTCTATAATGTATAAATCCGTTTTTTATAACTTCATATGAAGTTTCAGCAGATATTTTATTATAAAATTGTGCTTTCCCATCTTTTCTTTCATATCCAATTTTAAAATTTGAATATTCTGCAATTATATTATATATTTTCATATTGTTTGTCTCTGTAGTATTCGTTTTTGTATATCCTAATTTTAATTTTAAATTATCATCTAATATTTTTATCAATGATAATTTTCCCAAAAGTTCATACTTTAAATTATTCTCTTTTTCGTTTGGAATATACTCTAAAAATATATCTGCATATTTTGTAGATACTTTATCCATAATTTTTAATACACTATTATTTTTTTCTAAATTAAATATATTTATATCATTTTTTAAAATTAATCCATATGAATTAAATTCGTTATTTGTAATATCATAGTTATCATATTCAATATTTCCTAATGATGAATATAATTTATTTTCATATCCTTTTGTATAAAATTGAAGCTTTAATTTCTCTATAATATCATAATCCATTTTTAATTTTGTTACTAAATTATTATCAATACTGTTTTTTCCCATTACAAATTCATAATTATTTCCATATAATTTTAATTCTGAATCATATTTTGAATTGTAGTTTTTTGCATTAATATCACCGGTTGATATATAATAATCTAATGATAATTTATAATTACTATTAGATAAAAATTGTTTTTCTGTTGAATTCGAACTTACAGAAGTTGTATTTTTTAAGTTATTTGTTTTTATCATAGATTCTATTTTTTTTATTTTTAAATTTAGATTTTCTATCTCTTTACTATTTTTTGTTTCATTTTCTGTTTTTAAATTTAATTTTTTTTCTAAATCTTTTATTTTATTTGTATATTTATTTATGTTAAATCCAAAATCACTTAAATTTTTTGAAAAATCATATACTAAATTTTCTATTATAAGCAGATCATCTTTACTTGCTTTTTCATCATCTAATTTATTTAAAACTTTTGATAAATAATATGCTAATTCATATTTTGTTATTTTTTGTTCTCCATTAAAAAAATCTGAGTCAACTGTTAAAACTCCTTTGTAAACTAAATTTTCTATTGCTTTATACGCCCAATGCTCTTTACTAACATCTTTATATAGTGCATCATCTTTAGCATAGCTAAGCAAATTTATTATTACAAATAAGATCATAAATATCTTTAATTTCATTATGCCACACCTCACATTTTTTTTAATTATAACATAAAGATTAGTTATTATCAATAAACAATTCTACCATGAATGTGTTAATATTCACCTTATAATTCTTTTAATCCAATGAGTATATTTATTAAAACTGTTTCTTAATTTAAAATTACTAAATATTTTTTTTATAACAAAAAAACTTTTTTCTAAATAAATTTATACTTTTACATTAAATAAATAAAAATATATTAAAAAAAGCTGAATATATTATATTCAGCTTTTAAATTACTTTATTTTTTTTAAATGGCTGGGCTGGCTGGATTCGAACCAGCGCATGCGAGAGTCAAAGTCTCGTGCCTTACCGCTTGGCGACAGCCCAACAATTGCTAATTGCGCGAGAATTATTCTACTATTTTTCTTATGTTTTGTCAAGAGTTTTTTTAAAAAACTTTTTTCTAAGCTTCTGCTATTACATCTACATTTACTAAATCTTGATATTTTTTTACAACTATTTCGTTTATTGATGTTCTTACATCTGTTTTTATTGGATGTGCAATATCTTTAAATTCTCCATTTGGCATCCTTCTTGATGGCATTGCTACAAATAATCCATTTTTACCTTCAATAACCTTTAAACCATGAATTACGAATGCATCTTCAAAAGTTACATCAGCATATGCTTTTAATTTCACCTCTTCTTCTGCTCTAGAAATTCTTACTCTTACATCAGTAATGTTCATTTTGTATACTCCTCCTTTTGGGAACGTTTAAAAAAACAACTTGCTCTAATTTTATATCAAAACTACTATAAAATCGCATCTTTATAATATAAAATCAACAAATATTTTTTAAGCCATTCCTCAGTAATTTTTGTAAACCGTTTTTTTTATATTATTTCATTAATATTTATAAAATAAGATGGAAACTCTTTTTTTAATTTTAATTCTATATTTTTACTTTTATCTTTTCTAGCCAAAATATAATAACAGCTTCCACTTCCAGACATATTAAATCTCACATCTAATATATCTTTTAATTTTTTTTCAAAATCTCTTATATCTTTAGATTTTTTATACATATTTTGTTGTAAATTATTTTCTATGTTATCTACTATTAATTTTAAATTATCATTTTTTAACCCTTTTATTATTTTTTTTATATTTGATATTTTCATATTATCTTGCTCTAACACATTTTCATATGCTAATTTTGTACTTACTCCAAAATCAGGTTTTATTAAAATAATATCAAAATTTTTAATTATATTTATAACTTCTATTTTTTCTCCAATTCCTTTTACTAATGCTGGTTTATTTATTATGAAAAAAGGTATATCTGCCCCTATTTTCAATCCTATTTCTAATAATTCTTCCTCTTTTAATATATTTTTATAATAACAATTTAACTCTTTTAAAAAAAATGCACCATCACTACTTCCACCCCCAAGACCTGCTTGTGATGGAATATTTTTTATTAAATTAACTTCTATCTTTTCTTTTTTTATCCCTATTTTCTTATAAAATTCATTGTATATTTTATAAATTATATTTTCTTTTCCAGTAGGAATATCTTTTTTATTAGAACTTATTATAAGTTCACCTAGCTCACCGCTAAATTTAATTTCTAATCTATCATATAAATTTATTGGAACCATTATCATCTCTAATCTGTGATAACCATTCTCCAATTTCTCCAAAACATTTAATCCTATATTTATTTTAGCATTACTTTCAACTGAAACTGTCCCCATTCACAAGTACACCCTTTCATTAATTATAGTATCATAATAAAAAAAAAAAATCAATATATTCTATATAATGATTTTTTTTTATTATCCTTTTCGTGGATCAATTATTATCTCTATTAATTTATCTGCATCTTTTTTTCCTACATTTCTTGTTGGCACTTCTAATATTTTAAATTTTATAATTTTATCATAATAACTAACTTCTATAATATCTCCCACTTTTACCTTTGTAGATGGTTTTTTTACTTTTCCGTTTATCATAATTTTTTCATTTTCAGCTACATTTTTTGCTACAGTTCTTCTTTTTATTATTCTTGAAATTTTTAAAAATTTATCCAATCTCACTTTTTGCTTCCTCCCACAATTTTTCCATAGCTTCTAAATCAGCCTTTTCTATATCTGTATTATCTTCTATATATCTAAACCTTTTTGTGAATTTTTTTATTGTTTTTCTCAAAGCTTCATCAGGATCTATTTTAGCCAATCTTGCTACATTTATTAGACTAAACATTACATCTCCTAACTCATTTTCAAATTTTTCTTTATCCTGATTTTTATGCTCTACTTTTAATTCTTCTATCTCTTCATCCATTTTTTCAAGTGCACCTTCTAAATTTTCCCAATCAAATCCTACTTTTGCTGCTTTATGTTGAATTTTATATGCTTTTAATATTGAAGGTAAATTTTTTGGAATTCCATCAAGTGCAGATTTTCTATTTTTATGAGATTTTTCCTCTTTTTTTATTCTATCCCAATTCACCAAAACTTCTTCTGAATCTTTTACTTTTACATTTCCAAATATATGTGGATGTCTTCTTATTAATTTTTCATTAATAGCCTCTATCACATCATATACATCAAAACTATTAATCTCTTTTTTTATTTGCGATTGAAATACTATTTGTAATAATAGATCCCCAAGCTCATCTTTTAGCTTATGGTCCTCTTCTGACATAGCTTCTAACACTTCATATGTCTCTTCTATAAGATATGGCTTCAAGCTCTCAATAGTTTGTTCCTGGTCCCAGGGACAAACCCCAGGACCTCTTAATATTTCCATTATCTCTATTAAAGTTTCAAAACTTTTATTATTTTTTTGTTTTAGTTTGTGAACTCTTTGCAGTTTTTTCATCTTTTTTAACTCCTAAATATTCTTTTTTCAAATTATCTATCCATTTAGTATATTCTGTTCTTCTCATATCATTAGAAACTTTATCTTCTAAAGATTTTTTCACTTCTTCAAATGGTTTATATCCTTCAGCTTTTTTATCTTCTACTTGAATTATATGATATCCAAATTGTGATTTTACTAATTCAGGATAAACTTTACCTTTTTCTCCTTTAAATGCAGCATCTGCAAATGATTTTACCATTTTTTTCTTTGTAAACCAACCTAATTCTCCACCAGTTTTACCAGATGGTCCTTCAGAATATTTTTTTGCTAATTCTGCAAAATCTGTTTTTCCTGCTAATGCTTCTTTTAATATTTTTTCAGCTTTTGCTTTGGCTTTTGCTAATTCATCTTTTGTCATTTTTGAAGTTGTTTTTATTAATATATGTCTTGCTTTTACTTGTCCTTCTTGTTTATATTTTTCTTTGTTTTTTTCATACTCTTTTTTTAATTCTGCATCTGTAGCTTTTACTTTATCCAAAACATTTCTTTTTACTGCATAACTTGCAAGTAATCTACCTTTTTGTTTTTCTAAATCTGCTACAAATTCTGGATCATTTTCTAATCCTTGTTTTATTGCAACATCTTTTAATATTTTTTCTTCAACTAATCTATCTAATATTTGTTGTCTTCCTTTTTCATTATCATAATAAGCTTTGTATTGGGCTGGAATACTATCCATTTCAGCTTTTAAATCATTTTCTGTTATTACATCATTTCCAATTTTTTTCAAAACTTTTGAATTGTCTTTTTTTACATTAACTGCATTTCCTGCTTTTTTTGATTTTGTGGCGTTTGCCGTAGGATTATTACATCCTCCTACTAATGCTGCTAATATTAACATACTTACTACTACTTTTTTCATCTTTCCACTCTCCTTATTTTATAATTGATGTAAAACCTCTTTTAAATTATTTTCTTTACTTAAAAAAAGTTTTTCTTCTTTTTGTAAATATTTTACTTTGTTATCTAATAATAGCACATCTAATTTGTCTAAATCAATTTTATTTTTATCAACCTCTAAATAAAATCCATTTTTTAATTCTTTTATGCTAATTATGTTTTTTAAAGCACATAAAATTTTTATTTCAAAATAATCAAATAGATTTTCTACTTCTATTGGCATTTTTCCAAATCTATCTATTATCTCATTTTTAAGTTCTTTTAATTCTTTTATACTATTTACTCTTATCATTCTTTTATATACTCTATACTTTTCTTCTTCTTTTATATAATTTTCAGGAATATATCCATTTTCTTTTATTTCTAACGTCACCTTCTCAATTGGTATAATATCTTCGTTTTTAATTCTTTTCATCTCATATTCCAACATTTTAAGATACATATCATATCCTAAAAATTCCATTATTCCATGTTGTTTCTCTCCTATTATCTCTCCAGAACCTCTTATTTTCATATCTTCCATAGACAATTTTAATCCTGAACCAAAATCTTCTAATTCATTTAAACTTAAAATTTTCTTTTCCCCTTTTTTAGTAGATTTCCTATTTTCATCTTTTAACAAATAACAAAATGCTTTTCTACTTCCTCTTCCTACTCTTCCTCTCAATTGATATATTTGAGATAATCCTAGTCTATCATAATTTTCTATTATTATAGTATTTGCATTTTCTATATCTATTCCATTTTCTATAATAGTTGTAGTTACAAGAATATTAAATTCTTCATTCTCAAATTTTTCTATTTTATCTCGTATATCTTTGGGTTCCATTTGTCCATTAATATAATCTATCTTTACATATTTAGGTAATATTTTTTCCAATTCAGTTACTTTTTCTTTCATATCTTTTACTCTATTATACACATAAAAAACCTGTCCATCTCTTGCAATCTCTTTTAATACAGAATCTCTTATTAAATCTCTCTTTTTATCTATAAAAATAGTGTCTATTGGAATTCTATTTTCTGGTGGAGTTTCTATTACTGAAATATCTTTTATTCCCATAAGTGATAAATTTAAAGTTCTTGGAATTGGAGTAGCTGTCAAAGTTAATACATCTATATTCGATTTATATTTTTTTAATTTTTCTTTTACTCTAACCCCAAATTTTTGTTCTTCATCTATTACTAAAACTCCTAAATCTGAAAATTTAACATCATTTTGTATTAATCTATGTGTCCCTATGATTATATCTATTTTTCCATCTTTTAGTTTTTTTAATATCTCTTTTTGTTCTTTAGTTTTTTCTAATCTCGATAACATCTCTATCTCTACTGGAAAATTTTTATATCTTTCTTTAAATCTTTCATAATGCTGATGAACTAAAACAGTAGTTGGAGCCAACATCGCTACTTGCTTTCCATCCATTACACATTTAAAAATAGCTCTCATTGCTACTTCTGTTTTCCCATATCCTACATCACCACAAACAACCCTATCCATACTCTTACTGCTCTCCATATCGGCTTTAATATCCTCTATGGCTTTTAGCTGACCTTCTGTTTCTACATATGGAAATGCTTCTTCAAACTCCTCTTGCCAAATAGTATCTTTCGAAAAACTATAACCTATACTTGCTTCTCTTTTCGCTTGTATTGTTATCAGATCTTTTGCAAATTCTATTATCTCTTTTTTTAATTTTTCTCTTTTTTTATTAAATCCTTTTTTTCCTAATTTATATATTTCAGGTACTTTCCCAGGTTCTGTTATGAATTTTTCTATTCTCTCTATATGCTCTACTGGTACATATAGTTTATCTTCATCAGCATATTTTATTTTTACATAATCTTTATTATTTATGCTTTCTATTCCCAAATATATTCCTACACCATACATAGAATGTATTAAATAATCATCTTTTTTTAATTGATTTATATCTGTAAATCTAACTCCTTCTTTTCTTTTTTCAACTCTTCTTACTTTAATTCCTTTTAATTCTCTATCTGTTAATATAATCTCTTTTTCTAATTCAAATCCTTCAAAATATGGATATTCTATAATTTTTATACTTTTATGTTTTTTAAATATCTCTTTTAATCTTTTGTCTTCTTCTGTTAAAATAGTTACTTTTTTATCTTTAGATATTTCCATTACTTTATCATAATCTTTATATTGATTAATCTCACTATTTTTAAAACTTTTCAAATTAATTTTATCAGAATTATTATAAAGTTCTTCTAATTTCTCTCTAATTTTATCTTCATTTTCTCTTTCTAACAAAATCTTTTCTTCAACTCTATAATTTATTAAATCTGCATTTTCTAAATATAATTTAACATTTTTTTTATCTATTAAATCTAATAAACCATACTCATTTTCTCTATCTAAATCAAAAAATATTTCTATTTTTTTTATATTTTTTATAGACTTTTGAGTGTTAATATCGAAATATCTAATACTCTCTATATTATCTCCAAAAAATTCAATTCTAATGGGATTATCTTCTTTAAATAAAAATATATCTAATATATCTCCTCTTAAACTATATTCTCCATGTTTTTCTATTAGATAATTTTTAACATAACCATTTTCTTCTAATAAATTCAATATTTTTTTCAAACTATACTCTTTTTCAATTTCTAATTTTAATGATCTGTAATTTTTATAAAAAGAGTCTAACGCTTGATTTATATCTAAAAATACAATAAACTTTTTTTTACTATTAATTAATTTTAATAGTTGCTGATTATTTATCTCTTTTTCTTTTTTATTATTATATTTCATATCTAACTTTAAAACTTTACCTTTAAAAATATCTTTTAATACAAAATAAAAATCATCTCTATTTTTTATTGTAGATGATATATATATAGCCCTTTTTTCATTTTTTAAATAAAAAGGAACTGCTCCTCTATATATCTCTTCATCTGTTAGATTTATTTCAAAATTCATTTTTCACTCCTAAATAAAGTTTGATGAAAATAAAAAAAATTTCATTTCTTATTGTATATATTTTTTAAAGACACGATAAATCGCCGTCTATTCAGTACTATATTATTTTTTTCGGAATAACTGCCTATGTTTATATAAAATCAAAATGATAAGAGCGGGGTTTTCTCCAATGCTATCAAGTTAAGGAGAAAACTAAATCATACCTCTCCGTCAGCTCCGCTGCCACCTCTCCTAAAAGGAGAGGCTTTTTGGCTCTCCCTCTGGGAGAGCTGTCACGCTAGTGACTGAGAGGGTGCTTTTTGGCAAATTATAAGAAAACATGGCCTTTTTTCTTAGCTTGATGACATCGACTCTACATAGACATAATAAATATTCAAATTATTTTATATGCGATAAAATTATAGCTATATCTCCAGGCGAAACTCCAGATATTCTACTTGCTTGTCCTACAGAAAAAGGTTTTGTTTTATTTAAAGCATCTACTGCTATATTCGACAAACCATTCACATTACTATAATTAAAATTTTTAGGAATTTTAACATTTTCCAATTTTTTAAATCTTTTTATCTGTTTTTCTTCTCTTTCTATAAAATCTTCATATTTTATCTCTATTTCTACTTGTTCTATAACCTTTTTAGGATATTCTCTTATATCTACAAAATATTTCAGGTCATTATAACTAAATCTATTTCTTTTTAATAATTCTGCTGCTGTAATAGCTTTTTTTATAGGCTTTTCTCCCATACCTTCTAACACTAAATTATTTTCTAATCCAGGATAAACTTTCAGATTTTTCAATCTATTTATTTCTACATTAATTGCTTCCTTTAATTCTTCAAAATGTTCTATTTGTTCTTTTTTTAGTATCCCTATCTCTTTTGATTTTTCTAACATTCTAATAAAACTATTATCCTGCCTTAAAATCAATCTATACTCTGCTCTTGAAGGTAAAACTCTATAAGGTTCTAACAACTCTTTATTTATCAAATCATCAGTTAGTACACCTATATACCCCTCATCTCTTCTTATTATTATTGGTTCTTTATTTTCTATTTTCCTAACAGCATTCACTCCAGCCATAAATCCTTGAGCTGCTGCTTCTTCATATCCAGAAGTTCCATTTATCTGTCCTGCTAAAAATAAATTTTTTACTATTTTATTTTCATAATTTGGATATAATTGAAATGGTGGAATATAATCATATTCTATTCCATATCCATATCTCATTATTTTTACATTTTCCAAACCTGGTAATGTCTTTAACATTTTTTCTTGTGCAAAAGGTGGCATTGATGTAGTCATTCCATTTACATATATCTCATTTGTCTCTACACTCTCTTGTTCTAAAAATACTTGATGATTTTCTTTTTCTGGAAAATTTAAAACTTTACGATCAATAGATGGACAATGTCTAGGTCCTTTTGTATCTATCATTCCTGTTACAATTGGGGAAAATTTTAATAGTTCATTAGTCACTTTTATAGTTTCTTTAGTTGTATAAGTAAGCCAAGTTGGAATATTTAAATTATGCTCTTTTTTTGTAAATATTGAAAAATAAACTGGATTATCTTCACCTTTTAATTCTGTTACTTTTTCAAAATCAATAGTTCTTTTATCAATTCTAGGTGGAGTTGCAGTTTGAAATCTCTCTATTTTTATTCCATTTTTAATTAAGCTATCTGACAATTTTTCAGATGATTGTTCTCCTTGTCTTCCAGAATTATATTTTATATCTCCAATTACAACTCTTCCTTTTAAAAATGTTCCAGTTGCTAAGACTACAGCTTTTGATTTATATTCTATTCCTAATGAACTTTTAACACCTACAATTTTTCCATTTTTTACTAATATTTCATCAATAACTTCTTGTATTACTTCTAAATTTTCTGTGTTTTCTAAAACTTCTTTCATTTTTACTCTATACCAATATTTATCAGCTTGTGCTCTTGTTACTCTTGCTGCCACTCCTTTTGTACTATTTAAATATTTTAATTGAATATTATATTTATCTGTATGTTTTCCTATCTCTCCACCTAAAATATCAACTTCTGATATTAAATGGCTTTTTCCAGGTCCACCTATAGCAGGATTACAAGACATCATAGAAATACTATCTAAATATATTGTAAATATAGCTGTTTTTTTTCCTAATCTAGCTGCTGCTAATGCTGCTTCTACTCCAGCATGACCTGCACCTATTACAATAATATCATAACTATTTATCATTTTTCCTCCATTATATTTTTTGTTTAATTATTATTATTTTTAATAATTTTCCGTAGGGGTAAACTTACATATTCACCCTGCTTTTTATATTTTTATTTGGAAATTATAAAATTAATCTCACAATCGTTTTTATGCTTTTATTTTATTCTGCTTTTAATTTAGAATCTGGGCAAACACATAGGTTCGCCCCTACAGTGTATATTATTTAATAATAGCACCTGTAAGGGCAATTCATGAATTGCCCCTACCAGACATAACATTGTTTCACGTGAAACAATAAAAAGCCTGTTTAAGAATATTTTACAAATTAATCACAATTAAGAACGCTGTTTTTAAGCTATTCCTATTTATAATTAATTTGTAAGCCATTCCTAAATAACAGGCTCTTTATTTTCCTACACAAAAATTTTTAAATACATGATCTAAAAGATCTTCTGATGAAATTTCGCCAGTTATTTCACTTAATGAATCTAATGCTTCTCTTAAATCAATAGCAATTAAATCCATAGGCATTTCCATATTTAATGTATTAAAAATATTATCTATACTATCTTTTACTTTTTCAAGTGATGATTTATGTCTAATATTTGTTAAAATTAGTTTTTCCGAACTATTTTTTATATCATCTTCTAAAATAAATTTATATATGCTTTCTTCCAATTTATCTATATTTAAACCATTTATAGCAGATATTTCTATCCAATTATTTATTTTATCAAGCTTAGATATATCTATTTTTTTAGATTTATCTATTTTATTTATAATTCCTAAACATTTTTTATCATCAATATATTTATATATATCATAATCTTCTTTTGTCAACTCTTCAGAATTATCCAATACAAACAATACCAAGTCTGACTCTTTTATCTTAGTTTTACTTTTTTCTACACCAATATTTTCAACAATATCTTCTGTTTTTCTTATTCCTGCTGTATCTACTAATATTAATGATATTCCATTTATATTTATAATTTCTTCAATAGAATCCCTTGTAGTTCCTGGTATATGTGTAACAATAGCTCTTTCTTCTTTTAATAAAGAGTTCAAAATACTTGATTTTCCTACATTAGGTCTTCCAATAATTGAAGTTTTTATTCCCTCTTTTATCTTTTTTCCTTTGTCATAACTTTTTATTAAAATATCACATTCACTATGAACTTCTTCTAAATTTCCCCAAAGTTCTTTTGGTAATGGCTCATCTATCCCTTCTTCAGGATAATCTATTACCACATTTACATGAGCTGCTACATCCAATAATTTTTTCTTTAGTTCTCCTACTTTTTCTTTTAAGTCTCCCCTTAATTGTTCTACAGAAAGAGTTAAATTTTTTTCAGATTTTGATTTTATTAAGTCAATAACTGCTTCGGCTTGAGTTAGATCAATTCTTCCATTTAAAAATGCTCTTCTAGTAAATTCTCCAGCATCAGCTAATTTTGCTCCATTTTTCAAAACTATTTCTAAGATTTTTTCTGTTATTAAATAACCACCATGACAATTTATCTCAATAACATCTTCTTTTGTATAACTTTTAGGTGCTTTCATTACCATAACTAAAACTTCATCAACTATTTCATTTTCATCATATATATGTCCATAATTCACACTATTGTGTTTTAAATCTTTTACATTTTTTTTTGATTTTGGCTTAAATATTTTTTCCAAAATATCAAAAGATTCATCTCCTGAAATTCTAACTATACCTATTCCACCTTCTCCAATAGGTGTTGAAATTGCAGCAATTGTTTCAAACATTTTAATCATCTGTTTTTTTCAATTTTATAATAACATATCTTTTGGGATCTCTTCCCTCACTATGTGTCTCCAATTCTTCATATTCATTTGCAATTTTATGAATAATTTTTCTTTCTAAAGGTGGCATTGGATTTAATTTTACTGCTTTTTGTGTTGCTATAACTTTTTTAGCAAGTTTATGAGAAAGAGTAATCAACGTTTCTTCTCTTTTTTTCTTAAATTCCTCTACATCAACATATATTCTATTACCAAAAAATAGATTATTTAACAATTTTTCAAAACTATTTAAAGTTTTCCCTTTTTTACCAATAATAATTCCATTATCTTTTCCGCTTAAAAATATATTATATTTCCTAGCATCAACTCTTTCAGTTTTTACTTCTAAATCTAACCCCATTAATTCTAACAGTTTTTTTGTTTTAGCTTCTATTTCATTTTTTAAAACTTTATAAAATATTTTAAATTCTCCTTTTTTAGGAAATAATCCTAAAAAACTTTTTGGAGCTTCTAATTCTTCTATTTTTACAATATCACTATCTTTTTTTTCTTCTTTAAATATTTTAATAGCTTCTTCTTTTGAGTTTGCTTTAATTTTTTCAAATATTTCCAACTTATTTTCACTCCTTTTTCATAATGTAATATTGTTGCAAAAAACTTATTAAACTTGATGTTACCCAATAAATTTGAAGTCCAGAAGGCATACTCATTGATATAAACACCATGAAAATAGGCATTGTATATGTCATCATTTGCATTTGTTTATTACCTGTCCCACCTTGTCCCATTACTTTTTGTTGTAAAAAAGCAACTATACCATTTAGTATTGGTAATATATAAGTTGGGTCATTTGCCGTAAGATTCCATATTAAAAAATGTGTGTTTGCAGGGATAAGAGCATCTGCTCCTGTTTTTCTTAGAACTCCAAATAAACCCCATAAAATAGGTAATTGTAAAACAACAGGTAAACATCCACCTAAAGGATTTACTTTATGTTCTTTATATAATTCCATAACTTTTACATTTAATTCCTGTGGATTATCTTTATATTTTTCTCTAATTTTATCAACTTCAGGTTGAATTTTTTTCATTCCTTTCATTGATTTATCTTGCTTTAGTGTTAATGGAAAAAGTATTATTTTTATTAATAGTGTAACTCCAATAATTGCTAGTCCCCAATTTCCTAAAATTCCATATAAATATTTAATAACAGTTGCTACAATTGATTGTATAAAATTCATTTAACCTCCTCTTTTTTTGGAACCGGATCATATCCTCCTGGATTAAACGGATGACATTTACTAATTCTTTTTACTGACAATAAACTCCCTTTTAAACTTCCATGTATAGTTATTGCTTCTTTTGCATAACTAGAACAAGTAGGATAAAATCTACAAGTTTTAGGTTTTAATGGTGAAATTAATTTTTGATATATAAATATAAAAAATAGTAAAATCTTTTTTATCATTTTATATCCACCCTCTTTAATAGTTTTATAACTTCTTTAGAAAGAATATTATAATTTACAGTTTTAATATCTCTTCCAAAATTTCTTTTGGCAATAAATACAATATCATATCCTTTTGGAAAAATATTTTCATTTAATCTATAAGTTTCTCTAAATAATCTTCTAATTCTATTTCTTTTTACTGCATTTCCAACTTTTTTACTTGTAACAAACCCCAATCTATTTTCATTATAATCATTTCTATAAAAGTATATAAGAAAATTTTTAGAAAAAAATTTAACTCCATCATTATATACTTTAGTAAATTGTTTTATATTAATTAAATGAATCATTTAGTTATATCTCCTTAAAAATAGCTTAAACTATTAAGCCTTTTTTATTTTTTAAAAACCCGGTGATTATAACACCGGGTTTTATGCTGATAATTTATGTCTTCCTTTTGCTCTTCTTCTTTTTAAGACATCTCTACCTGATTTAGTTTTCATTCTTAATCTAAAACCATGGTCTTTTTTTCTTTTTCTTACATTTGGTTGGAATGTTCTTTTCAAAATTTTCACCTCCTAATATATTTCTCTTAATCAGTTATCTATTTTATTAAAAATACTGAAATTTGTCAACATAATAAATAAAAAAATAAAAAATATATATAATTAGCTGTTTTATTTTATACTAGAAAAGTATAAAATTTATTCAGAAAAAGCAAGTATTCTATTTATTCAAGTATGTGATTTTCCAATGCAAAATTTTTTAGAAACTAAAAATTTAGAAAAATATTTATATTTTATCAGAATGAAGCACAACTTTTTTAAAGGATTTAGTTTATATCGTGAAAAAAGTATTTTGTAATGTGAAAAAAGTATTTTAGAACTTATTTTATTTAATTTTATATGTTTTACACGTTTTTCAATTATTTATTAATTAATATAAATATATAGTAGTAGTAGTAGTAGGGGATGTGGAAATGTTAAAATGAGTGTGTTTATTGGTGTTGTTCTATATTTTATTTGTGTAAAGTTTGTATAAAAAAAAGAGTTTTACACAATTTATTTTAGCGGGGTTTTGTTTATCCACATAATATTATCATACTTTCAATCTTTTTTCTACATAAAATTGTTTAAAGTGGAAAACTTTTAATGAATTTAATAAAATCAATAGTTGAAAAGTTAATAAAAAAAATATATGAATTGTGGAAAAAGGTTTAATTTCAGTGTTTTTACAATTTTGTATGTGCAAA